>NZ_JACJEP010000006.1:0-10180 GCF_014164135.1 Pseudoalteromonas sp. SG45-1 | reverse complement strand
ACATAAAAAAACACGCTTTAAGCGTGTCGTTTCATTCTTATTTATTTCAGTGGTTGCGGGAGCCGGATTTGAACCGACGACCTTCGGGTTATGAGCCCGACGAGCTACCAGACTGCTCCATCCCGCGCCTGAAATTTGTAGACTTATTTAAAGTTGCTTACATTACAACTTGGCTTCCAATTAAAGAATTGGTTGCGGGAGCCGGATTTGAACCGACGACCTTCGGGTTATGAGCCCGACGAGCTACCAGACTGCTCCATCCCGCGCCTGTATATTTTAAGTCTATCGACTACTTTATTTTATCTCTTAAGTTAGAGTTTACAGTAACCTCAATCCCTAAGGAAATTGGTTGCGGGAGCCGGATTTGAACCGACGACCTTCGGGTTATGAGCCCGACGAGCTACCAGACTGCTCCATCCCGCGCCTGTAATTTCTTTAAAGCATTTTCGTAATATTTACTTGCCTGCCTTGAAGAGAGCGCTACTATATAGGAATAAACATTTAATGCAAGACCTAAACTAATTAAAGTTGTTCAACCGAACAAAAAGCAATCAAATTACTACTCTGCGATCAATCTTTGATGTGGATTAATCATTTTTTGCCATTCCCAGTCGGGATGTCCCATCACTATAAAGTCAGGGTTCTCAGTACTCTCTCGTTGGTTGTACGTTAGCGGATTAAATTCTGCATCGGTAATACAACCACCGGCTTCTTCAACAATAACTTGTGAAGCACCTGTATCCCACTCTCCCGTTGGACCAATTCTTAAAAAACAATCTGCTTTGCCCTCTGCAACAGTACAGGCTTTTAAAGAACACGAACCAATAGCAATCGTTGTAAACTGACTATTTAAATACTGACTCACCGCTTCTATTTTTTGGCGGCGGCTCACTGCAAGCGTCAAGCTCTCTGGCGGCGCTACAGATATTTGCTTATCAATTGAGTTTTCACGTTTAAAGGCACCATTTTTAGCAGTAGCAAAATAAGTCACACCTTTTGCAGGCCAATGAATAACGCCAAGCACAGGGTGATTATTTTCAATCAATGCAATGTTTACTGCAAAGTCGCCACTTTCTAAAATAAATTCGCCTGTACCATCCATCGGATCGAGCAACCAATAACGCTGCCAATCTTGTCTGTCGGCGAGTGCTGGTATAGGTGTTTCTTCCGACATAATTGGGATATCGGGTGCAAGTGCTTTTAATCCAGCAACAAGTACGTCATTTGCTGCTAGATCAGCTTTGGTAACAGGCGTATTATCTGATTTCTCTTGTTGGCCAATATCGCCTTTTTTATAAATGGCCATAATTGCATCGCCAGCACGCTCAGCTAATTCAATGCACGGTTCGATTAATTTATTCATCGGCAGCTCCAGACGCTAAATACTTATCTAATAATAGCAAAGCTGCAACACTGCGTGCTTCGGTAAAATCTTCTTGGTCTAATAATGACTGCCACTGAGTTAATGGCCACTTAACAACAACTAGCGGCTCTGGTTCGTCACCAATAAGGGTTTGAGGGTATAATTGCTTAGCAAATAAAATATGCATTGTGGCATTAAAGTAACTCGGCGCCATTGTTACTGTTCTTAATGGTTTAAAATACTCAGCGCCAAAGCCAATTTCTTCTTTAAGTTCTCTGTTAGCAGCTTGCCCTGGGGTTTCGCCCGGATCAATTAAGCCTTTAGGAAAACCTAACTGGTAATTGTTTGTACCCGCACAGTATTCACGTACAAGTAGTAACTCATTATCTGCACTTAACGGAACAATCATCACTGCTCCCCGGCCACCGCCGCGAATTCGCTCATACTGGCGCTCTTCGTTATTAGAAAACTTTAACTCTAAAGACTCCACAGTAAACAGGCGACTTTTAGCAACAACATTGTTACTGAGGATTTGTGGTGGTGTTGGGTGCTTTTTCTGTGTCATTGGCGTTAATTTGCTATCATGGCAGTTAGTTCAATAATAAACCTTATAAGTTGAAATTCCTATGTTAAATTGGTCAAAAATCGATACCGTTTTGCTCGACATGGATGGAACATTACTCGATTTACATTACGACAGTCATTTTTGGCTTAACGTTATCCCTGCGCAACACGCATTAGCTAGAGGCATTAGCCTAGATGCAGCTAAAGCAGATATTTTAAAACGCTATCAAGCTGTGAGCGGTCAAATACAGTGGTATTGTTTAGATTATTGGGAGCAGCAATTAAACTTGCCTATAATGGAGCTTAAACGAGAGTCTCAGCATTTAATTAAAATGCGCGAAGACGTACCTCATTTTTTAACCGAGCTTAAAAAAGCAGGCAAAGAGTTAATTTTACTTACCAACGCCCACCCTGAGAGTGTCATGCTGAAATTTGAGCATACAGCGATTGATAACTACCTAGATGGTGTAGTGTCTACTCATGAATATGGAGTAAGTAAAGAGCAGCAAAGTTTGTGGCACCAAGTACAAAAAGACTTAGGGTTTAATAAGCAGCGCACTTTGTTTGTAGATGACAGTGTGCCGGTATTAAATGCCGCACGAGAATACGGCATCGAGCACTTACTTGCAGTTGCTAACCCTGATAGCCAACAACCACATAACGAAATAGCCGATTACCTGAGTGTTACCGACTATCGTAAGATTATTTAACTCAGTTTACGTGGGCTAGATTTTTGGGTAACGCGCTTCAAGGCCTTGGTACACTAACTTTGCAAAATCTGCATGTTCTGTATCAAGGCTTTTAACTACTTCAACTAAATGCTCGTTATCTTCTTGCCCGTTCCACTCTTTAATGTAGCTACCGTCTTTGTAGCCATGATCTTGACGGAAAAAGTTTAAAGTGTTTTTACCTACGTAGCCGCGATATAAATCATCAATATCCATACCCATTTGCGCCATACAGCCGGCAAAGGCAGCGGCATTAAACGTTTTATCTGCAACGGCGGAAGCCGCTAATATTTCTAGCGTTTGTTTAAAGTCATCCGCTTGTTGAGCATTACTAAGCTCAGCTTCAAGTTGCTTTGCTAAGTCTTCGTAGCTAGTTTTGCCGTCAATTCTAAGCGATAGACCAAAATGAAAAATATCAACCAACTCTAAAATAACTTGTTCAGTATCTGGTGTTTGTTTTTTCCACCATTTCCAACCATGATGATCCAGCATTTCAGCGCACTCAACCCAAATAGCGCGGTACCATTCGAATCCTTGAGTAAACCATTGCTCATGTACTTTAGTGTTCATGGCGTTTTGCATTTCTAGCATAACTACTAGCTTGTTTAAATTGGCAGACATATTCATTCCTGTCGTTTTTGATTAGTGTAATAGTACCGATAAAGGAAGCTTAACGCATCAGCACTATCTTAATATGTAGTTTACTTTGAGCCGCTAAATTCAGCCCATGAATCAATTAAATCAATGAAATCTTCAAAGCCACAACCACTACTTAAACCATTTTCTTCAAGCGCTAAATCGTCATCTTGATACGCTATTAGGTCTTCACTGTCTTGATGAAGCGCATGGGCTTCAAATAGTGCTTCGTCTTTGGTTAATATTAAATCTATTTCTTGGCCTTTTAGCGTTAGCGGCTCATAGCTTGAACTCACCGATGCAATAAGCGCTTGAACCATAGCTACTTTGTCTTTGCCTATTTCTTCGTTTAGCCAGCGACCAATAGTAGCGTGTTCACTACTTATTTTAATACGTAGCCCACTAATAGGGTCGCGAATAAATTGATATTCCATAGGATTTGCCTGTAAATCTTTAATTGCGTAATTATATACGTAAACGCCCGCAAACCACAGGACATATAAAGTAAAATAGCGCCACAAGGGCGCTATTTTATTCAACTTTAAAGCAGTTAACTTCGCGATCTATAACGCGCTGCGTCAATAATCGACCATAAGTAAATAATAGGCACTAGTACAAAACCTACAAGCACATAAATTAGTGCGTAACTTATTATAATAGCGAGTGCAAAAAATATAGCCGCTAAAATACGCCCTTGCACTAACTGCCCTAAACCAGGAAAAAATATATTACATAATGCTGCGATTACGTTACCGCCAGAACCTTGATCTGCCATACTAACCTCTGTATTTATTTGATTTTATAATTATTTACTTACACACTCTATGCCAATTTATTAAAGCTTACAAATCAAATAGTTAAATTAGTCTAGATTTAGAGAGTTAGTAAATTTTGCTAACTTTAGGTCAAATTAGCAATTTTTATTGTGCGTTTACGCTTTTTTGTTTGTTCAAAAAATTATCAAGTTACTCGTTTTTAAGGCTATTTTATAAATAGCTGTTTATAAAAACAGTATTTTATTTAGCCTAACAAAAACACCTGTTATACTGCCCACAATATTGATTAAAAAGGCGTAACGATGGACGTTTCACAATTACTCGATGGCTTAAATGACAAACAACGCGATGCCGTTGCAGCCCCACTACAAAACATGCTGGTATTAGCAGGTGCTGGGTCTGGTAAAACACGAGTGTTAGTTCATCGTATTGCGTGGCTTATGCAAGTTGAGCAAGCATCTGCTTACAGTATTTTTGCCGTAACCTTTACTAATAAAGCGGCTAAAGAAATGCGCAGCCGCGTTGAAGAAACACTAAAGGCCCCTGTAGGTGGTATGTGGATTGGTACGTTCCATGGTTTGTCGCATCGTATTTTACGTGCTCATCACCGTGAAGCTAACTTACCAGAAGCCTTTCAAATTTTAGACTCTGACGATCAACTTCGGATGATCAAGCGCTTATTAAAATCGATGAATATCGATGATAAAAAATGGCCCGCCAAACAATTTGGCTGGTACATCAGCGCTAAAAAAGATGAAGCACTTCGCCCTAAAGATATTCAAGCATACGATATTAACGAGCAAATGATGCTGCGTGTTTACGCCGCCTACCAAGAGGCCTGTGATAGAGCAGGCCTAGTAGATTTTGCCGAAATATTACTACGCAGCTACGAAGTGTTAAAAAATAACCCAACGTTACTGCGTCATTATCAGCAACGCTTTGCACATATGCTCGTAGACGAGTTCCAAGATACAAATACCATTCAATATGCTTGGTTAAAGTTACTTGCAGGCGATACAAGCAGTATCATGATTGTAGGCGACGATGACCAAAGTATTTACGGTTGGCGCGGTGCTAAAATCGAAAATATTAAACGATTTTTAACTGACTTTAGCGCAGAAACCATTCGTCTTGAACAAAACTACCGTTCAACAGCAACTATTTTGAAAGCGTCTAATGCATTAATTCAAAATAACTCAGAGCGTATGGGTAAAAGCTTATGGACCGACGGTAACGATGGCGAGCCAATTTCTATTTATGCGGCATTTAATGAGTTAGACGAAGCACGCTTTGTAAGTAGCAAACTACGAAGCTGGTTAAATGCAGGTAATGCCCTACAAGATGCCGCAATTTTATACCGTAGTAACGCGCAATCTCGTGTACTCGAGGAGGCCATGCTGCAAGAAGGCTTAAAATACCGTATTTATGGGGGTATGCGATTCTTCGAACGACAAGAAATTAAAGATGCGTTGTCGTACTTACGCCTAGTAGGTAATCGTCAAGACGATGCCGCGTTTGAGCGTGTAATTAATACGCCAGCACGCGGTATTGGCGATAAAACATTGAGCCATATACGCGATTGTGCACGAGCAGAATCGTTACCGCTTTGGTATGCCGCAAAAGCAATTGTAGAACAACAGCATTTATCTGGTCGTGCTTCTGGTGCAGTAAGTAAGTTTGTAGAACTAGTAGAACAAATAGAAGATAAAATTAGCGATCTAACTTTGCATGAGCAAGCCAAGTACACAATTCAAACCTCAGGCTTAATGGCAATGTACCAAGCCGAAAAAGGTGAAAAAGGCCGTGCTCGCGTAGAAAACTTAGAAGAGCTAATTAGCGCTTGTGATCAGTATGAGCTGCCTGAAGACGAAGAGTACAGCTCACCTTTACAAGGCTTTTTAGCCCATACGTCACTTGAGTCAGGTGAAGGACAAGCAGAAGAACACGAAGACGCCGTACAAATGATGACGCTTCACTCAGCTAAAGGCTTAGAGTTTCCGCTAGTGTTTATGGTAGGCGTAGAAGAAGGCATGTTCCCTTCTCAGCAAAGCAACGAAGAGTCGGGTCGCTTAGAAGAAGAGCGCCGCCTTTGTTATGTAGGCATGACACGAGCAATGGATAAGTTATACATTAGCCATGCTGAGAGTCGCCGTTTATACGGGCAAGAAAAATACCATAGCCCATCTCGCTTTTTACGCGAAATCCCTGAAGACTGCGTAGAAGAAATCCGTATTAAAACACAGGTTTCTCGCCCGCCTGCCGCTGGGCGTTTTAGCGCATCAGTTAGCCATGCCGCATTTGAAGACAGTGGCTTTAACTTAGGACAACGCGTACTGCATGCTAAGTTTGGTATTGGTACTGTACTGAATTATGAAGGTAGTGGCGCACAATCTCGCGTACAAGTTAACTTTGACGACCTTGGTAGCAAATGGTTAGTAACGGCCTATGCACGATTACAAGCGGTATAAAGCACACCTAAATGAGTTAGAGCAACAATTAGCTGGCGCGTATCATCGTCAGCTAGTGTTGATCACGGGCAGCCCAGCTTGGTGTTATGAAATACTTAACTCATTAATAGATGAAAACAATACACTTGTTGTATCAAAGCAGTGCGCGATTAAAAATTCGTACTGGCCTACTCGCACACACCAAATTTTAGGGCAAGAATTTGCTCATGCTGTTTACGATGGTTTTAGTGGTTTGCACCCTGATAAACTTGCAGCACTTGCCGGCACCGTTAAAGCAGGCGGTATACTGTTTTTATTACTGCCTGAACTAGATAATTTAGCCTCTTGGCAAGATCCCGCATTAAGTACAGTGCAATCACACGGTCAGAGCATTGACTACAGCATATTTAATCAACGTTTCGCGACTATTATTAAACCGTTACCTGCTTTTCACTTTAGTGAAAAAAATGGCTGTATTAATCATAACGCCAGCTATGTAGCTCATAATAAAATTGATTATCTACCACAGCAAAACTGTATTGAGCAGATAGTAAAAGTAGCTAATGGCCGTGCAAACAGACCTTTACTTATTAATGCTGATAGAGGCAGAGGTAAGTCGGCAGCACTTGGCTTAGCAACGGCAAAACTAACTGATAAAAAAGTAATTATTTGCAGCACTCAGTTTAAAGCGACCCATAGCAGCTTTAAACATTTAGCCCAAGAGTTAAGCCTTCAATACAACGCTGAACATAAACAGCTCGCCAACTTGCACTACGTTGCACCTGATGCGTTATTAAACACACTACCTGAGTGCGATTTACTACTCGTTGATGAAGCTGCAGCAATCCCTGTTCCGTTATTACTACAAATGCTAGCTCATTACCCTCGTATAGTATTTGCAAGCACTCTGGTTGGGTATGAAGGCAATGGTAGGGGTTATACCATTCGCTTTAGTAACTATATTAAAGCGCACTATAAAGCCTCTAAAGTTGTAACGCTTGATGAGCCACTGCGTTTTGCTAAACACGATCCCCTCGAGAAGCACATTCGCACCTTACTTGCACTCGATGCAGAATATATAGAGTCAAGTAGTGATGAATTAGAGCAGCCAATTCATAGCGAAGTAACTCAGCAATCCCTTGTAAACAATGAGCCTTTACTGCAACAAGTTATTGCCCTACTTGCACTGGCTCACTATCAAAGTAGTGTCAACGACTTACGCCAACTACTAGACGCACCATCGCAAAGACTATTTATTAGCAAAATTAATAATCAATTAGTTGGCGTATGCTTAATCGCCATAGAAGGTGGTTTGAGTGAAGAACTTGCCCTACAGGTTATAAGTGGAGAGCGCCGTCCGCAAGGACATTTAATGGCGCAAGCACTCTCACAACTTAGCTTTAATAATGACTGTTTAACACAACTGAGCGCTCGAGTTGTACGAATAGCGATTGATCCGAGTTCCCACAATATAGGACTTGGTAAAAAGTTACTTAGTTATTGCGAATCGCAGGTAAAAAGCCAATGTAGTTGGCTTGGCGCAAGCTTTGGCGCAACAGCGCAGTTACTTAATTTTTGGCAAAACCTAGGGTTTGATACTGTAAAATTAGGTTATCAACGCGATAAAAGCACCGCTGAACATTCGGCGCTTGTGGTTAAATGCTTAAGTGACAAAAGTACAATTCTTCAACCCCTAAAAAAGCAGTTTAAAAACGATTTCTTTTATGCTCTTTTAACACACTTTAAAACACTAGATTGGCAACTCGTGAATATTATAACTGAAGGATTTAGCGACGAGTTAATAAGCCTAGAGACTCACGACCGATTAGCGCTGCTCACTAAAAGTAACTTCACTCAATTTAGTATCTCTGCAACTCTTTGGCAGTTACTGAGCCAATCACCTTCTTGTATATCTCAATTAACAGAGTCGGATAAACAACTTTTAATAAAGTTAGTACTTCAAAATGAAAGTAATGAAAAAGTGATTCAACACTTAGGTTTATTAGGAAAAAAGCAGCTTGAGAATCAATTTAAACGTGCCATAAAAAACCTCACTAGCACCATCTAATAATTTCTAGTTGCCCTATCTCTGTTAAATTTTATCCATCTTTAAGCTATTTATTTAATTTGTTCTATCCTTAAAGCATTAATAGGTAAATTAAGATAAAGGCATGGAATTAATAAACTTTAAAGTGGGCTGCAAAACAATTTCGCTAAAAATACTCGATATTTTATTAACTGAGCGCTTTGACAATAATCTAACAACTTTACCAAACAATAATAAAAGCTTTATTGGTGTTAAAGATTATATGGATATACCAACACCTGTTTTTGATTTAGGTATTATTTTAAATAATATCTCAACTGAACAAAGTAATGCGCATGTACTAAAACAACTAAGAATATGGCAAGACAAACTATTAAACTGGTTTAATACCTTTCAAAGTAACTTATTAAATAGCTCGGCTTCTATTTCAAATAATGACGCCGAACTACAAGATTTTGTTTTATTTTACAAAGAATTCAACACCGACAATGAAGACTTAAAATTAACAATGTCTCGGCTTGACGAGCCCTTCCAATCATTACTAGAGACAGCAAAAGCAGCTATAGCAGCCCATAATCGAAGTGATCATAAACAAGTATCAGCTCTGCTCGACAAAATTAAGCGTAATAGTCTAATTCAGCTTGAGCGTTTATTTGAATCCGCTAAAGAGCAAATAACCTTAGACTATAAACCTATTATTGTTTTCACCACCAAAGACGGACTAAATCCACATGTTGGTTTATTAGTAGATAAGGTTGAAGATAATATCGACTATAAAAAAGAAGACATAAAGCCACTGGATAAGCTCACTGAGGTTGGTTTTGATCTAGACCCACAAACTAAAAATATGATGCTAGGATTAATCAAGCTCCCCCAAAAGCATAGTGTATTAATTGATCCAAGCGTAATATTTAAACCAGCTCAACTAGAAGAATCTGAAAGTGAAGAAACCCAAGCTTATGGACTATTTTAAATAGCGTTATTAACTTTAGTACTGGAATAATGAGCTATTCCGCTCAACTTGTACATTTAGATGAATTAGAGAAGAATCGAGTATGTAATGTCCGTTACTCCCCATATTTCACTTTTGTGAAGATGTAAAAAAGCCCGACTATTTCTAGTCAGGCTCTCTACAATTTGAGGTCTGTGCGCTACGCAGTAGAATGTCGTAGTGCCCACGGCGGTGGAGAGCCACAGTGAAATGCTACACTCTCGTTGTGTCGGGAGTCGCTACGCTCGCCCGACCTACGAGATGATGTTGATATGAGTGTGTGTTAATTGCGCACATTTTACTTTTCTGCAGACGTAAAAAAGTCCGACTATTTCTAGTCGGGCTCTCTACAATTTGAAGTCGGTGCGCTACGCAGTAGGATGTCGTAGTGCCCACAGCGGTAGAAAATCACAGTGAAATGCTACTGTATCGACCGACTGAGATATTGAGGGGTTTTGTTGCGATTTTCACATCGGGAGTCGCTACGCTCGCCCGACCTACGTGATGGGTGTTGCTGTGAGTGGATGATAATTGCGCACATTTTACTTTTCTGCAGACGTAAAAAAGCCCGACTATTTCTAGTCGGGCTCTCTACAATTTGAAGCCTGGTAATGTCCTACTTTCACAT
>NZ_JACJEP010000069.1:0-810 GCF_014164135.1 Pseudoalteromonas sp. SG45-1 | reverse complement strand
ATAATGCGGGCCTAGTTTGTCGTCGGTGTGGAATTTCTAGGCCCACTCTTCGAAAGTGGTATAAGCGATACAAAGAGAAGGGACTAGACGGCCTACAGGACGTTTCTAGACGCCCGCACAGCTCCCCAAACACTAAAATTAATAATCGAATTGAAGAGTGGATTCTTAAACTCAGAAAAAATAGAAAACTTGGTGCCAGAAGAATTCAAAATGAGCTTCTTCGCGAGCATAATTTTCAGCTATCGCTTGCTTCAATTCACAAAGTGCTGACCAAACATGAGGTAAAACCAATAGTTTTTCAGCGGAAGAAAAAAGACTTCATTCGATACCAAAGACCTATTCCTGGTGACCGAGTTCAGATGGATACATGTAAAATTGCACCAGGGATTTATCAATATACTGCTGTTGATGATTGCTCTAGATATCGCGTGTTGGACGTTTTTAAGCGTAGAACGGCAGCCAATACTCTTACCTTCATCGATAAGGTAATAGAAGAAATGCCATTCCCGATACAGCGAGTTCAAACTGATCGCGGAACGGAGTTTTTTGCTGAAAAAGTACAGCTCAAATTGATGGAGCATGGCATTAAATTTCGCCCCAATAAGCCAGGCTCTCCTCACTTAAATGGCAAAGTTGAAAGGTCACAAAGAACTGATAAGGAAGAGTTTTATTCGACCGTTAATTTGGATTTGGACGAACTCAAAAATGAAACGTTACCTGAGTGGCAGCATTACTACAATTGGCAACGCGCTCACGGCTCATTCAAAGGTAAAACTCCAATGGATGTTGTATGTGAACGGCTTGAAAAAA
>NZ_JACJEP010000068.1:0-926 GCF_014164135.1 Pseudoalteromonas sp. SG45-1 | reverse complement strand
CCACCTTCATCTTTAGAAAGTACGTATACTTCTGAAGTGAATGTAGTATGTGGGTTGATTGAACCAGGCTTAGCTAGTACTTGACCACGTTCAACGTCTTCACGCTTAGTACCACGTAGAAGTGCACCAATGTTCTCACCAGCACGACCTTCGTCAAGAAGCTTACGGAACATTTCAACACCAGTACAAGTAGACTTAGTAGTCTCTCTGATACCAACGATTTCAACTTCGTCATTTACGTTGATGATACCAGCTTCAACACGACCAGTTACAACAGTACCACGGCCTTGGATTGAGAAAACGTCTTCGATAGGCATGATGAATGGCTTATCGATGTCACGCTCTGGCTCTGGGATGTAAGAATCAAGTGCATTTGCAAGCTCAACAATCTTATCTTCCCACTCTTTCTCGCCTTCTAACGCTTTAAGCGCAGAACCAGCGATTAGAGGTAAGTCATCACCTGGAAAATCGTATTCAGAAAGAAGTTCACGAACTTCCATTTCTACTAGTTCAAGTAGCTCTTCGTCATCAACCATGTCACATTTGTTCATGAACACAACGATGTAAGGAACGCCAACTTGACGAGAAAGAAGGATGTGCTCACGTGTTTGTGGCATAGGGCCATCTGTCGCAGCAACTACTAAGATCGCGCCATCCATTTGAGCAGCACCAGTGATCATGTTTTTAACATAATCGGCGTGACCAGGACAATCTACGTGTGCGTAGTGACGTGTAGGAGTATCGTATTCAACGTGAGACGTTGAAATAGTGATACCACGTTCGCGCTCTTCTGGAGCGTTGTCGATTGATGCGAAATCTTTAGCAACACCGCCGTATACTTTTGCAAGTACGTTAGTGATTGCTGCAGTTAGTGTAGTTTTACCGTGGTCAACGTGGCCGATTGTACCAACGTTTACGTGCGGTTT
>NZ_JACJEP010000067.1:0-926 GCF_014164135.1 Pseudoalteromonas sp. SG45-1 | reverse complement strand
CCACCTTCATCTTTAGAAAGTACGTATACTTCTGAAGTGAATGTAGTATGTGGGTTGATTGAACCAGGCTTAGCTAGTACTTGACCACGTTCAACGTCTTCACGCTTAGTACCACGTAGAAGTGCGCCGATGTTTTCGCCAGCACGACCTTCGTCAAGAAGCTTACGGAACATTTCAACACCAGTACAAGTAGAACGAGTTGTATCATTGATACCAACAATTTCTACTTCGTCATTGATGCGGATGATACCAGCTTCAACACGACCAGTTACAACAGTACCACGACCCTGGATTGAGAAAACGTCTTCGATAGGCATGATGAATGGCTTATCGATGTCACGCTCTGGCTCTGGGATGTAAGAATCAAGTGCGTTTGCAAGCTCAACAATCTTATCTTCCCACTCTTTCTCGCCTTCTAACGCTTTAAGCGCAGAACCAGCGATTAGAGGTAAGTCATCACCTGGGAAATCGTATTCAGAAAGAAGTTCACGAACTTCCATTTCTACTAGTTCAAGTAGCTCTTCGTCATCAACCATGTCACATTTGTTCATGAATACGATGATGTAAGGAACGCCAACCTGACGAGAAAGAAGGATGTGCTCACGCGTTTGTGGCATAGGGCCATCTGTCGCAGCAACTACTAAGATCGCGCCGTCCATTTGAGCAGCACCAGTGATCATGTTTTTAACATAATCGGCGTGACCAGGACAATCTACGTGTGCGTAGTGACGTGTAGGTGTATCGTATTCAACGTGAGACGTTGAAATAGTGATACCACGTTCGCGCTCTTCTGGAGCGTTATCGATTGATGCGAAATCTTTAGCAACACCGCCGTATACTTTTGCAAGTACGTTAGTGATTGCTGCAGTTAGTGTAGTTTTACCGTGGTCAACGTGGCCGATTGTACCAACGTTTACGTGCGGTTT
>NZ_JACJEP010000066.1:0-1054 GCF_014164135.1 Pseudoalteromonas sp. SG45-1 | reverse complement strand
GGCTATTATTGCCTGTATAAGAAAGCTTATAGTAATCATAAATTCTATGGTGAGGGATGGTGTCATGTGGGATCCTAAAATGGTTTTAAATTAGGAATTGACACCATAGTCACTTGTTATGTTTACTGATCCACCGATTCTTCAGTTACAACTAATACGTGTTGCCCTGGAATTAAACTACTAAGCACAAGGGCAGCAAACACCACTAAAACAAACAACAAAGGGCTATAAAGGATAGAACTTTCCTTGATTGGATAAAAGAAAGCAGTTGATGCACCTACAATTCCTGCGATATAACCATGCCTTGTAGTGAACTCATGTATTGAGCCACAATTTACACAACGGTATTTAGTCCATTTAAAGGCTGTTAAAAACCAACTAAGTGATATTTTCTTAGAACAACTTCTACATCGAGGAAACATGGGAAAGACTCCTTTCTTAATTTGTAAACATAACAGCTTATTGAACACCATTTTGGTGGTTTATAACACACCAAGATGGCGTATATTACATACCATGATAATTTCACCAATAATTACCTTTGTAAACAAGTAATTAAAACAGCTAGAAATTAAGCATGTTATTTTGCCCCAAAACGGCGTTTAATAATGTTATTGGACAAAATTAGATTACTACTCAAAACACAGGAATAAATTTAACTTTTTCAGTGTCCGGTTATCGATCAAGGCAGCCTATAGTTACTCTGTTTTATCCTTAAACTCACACAAGTCTTCAATAATACAGCTGCCACATTTTGGTTTACGTGCTACGCAGGTGTAACGCCCGTGTAGTATTAGCCAATGATGTACGTCTACTTTAAATTCTTTTGGTACAACCTTTTCAAGCTTTTGTTCAACAGCTACAACATCTTTACCCATAGCAAGCTTTGTACGGTTAGATACACGAAATATATGTGTATCCACGGCTATTACAGGCCAAATGCACAAGGGAGGTAGATTTATGTCTATCTCCCTTTTGCGTATTTCAGTAAGTCAGTTCACTCAGTAGTTTTATTACAAATGATAGTGGCGGGGTAAAAAAATAAAAAATAAAA
>NZ_JACJEP010000065.1:0-1076 GCF_014164135.1 Pseudoalteromonas sp. SG45-1 | reverse complement strand
GTTGAAGTACCACTAATCACTGGGGTGCTGTCGTTACCCAAGCCCAGTGCATCAACGGTGACGATTGGCGTAATAGTATCCACATTACCACTGCTGTTTGCTGTGCTCTCGTTGCCTGCCGCATCGGTAATACTCGCGCTTACAGTAAAGTCACCTTGTGCAAGGGCACCTGGAATCTCAATGTTCCAGTGGCCATCGCTGCCAACTAGGGTCTCAATGGTTTGCACAGCGCCTGCGCTGTCGGTGATGGTGAGTGTAACAGTGCCACCAATTTCATTACTGGTGCCCTGCAGCTCGGGTGTTAAGTCGCTAACATCGCCTACGTTTTGAATGGTGAGTATTGGCGCTTGCGTGTCGATAGTGGTGGTATCACTCACTGTAGTTTCGTTGCCAACACTGTCGCGTACACTTACTTCGATGGTGCTTTGACCTTCACTTAATGGTGTGGTTGGAGTGGCACTCCAATTACCATCCGCATCAACAAGGGCGGTGATGGTTTGTGGGTTGCCGTTGCTGTCGGTCACTACAATAGTCACTTGTGCACCTTCGCCCGCATCACTTGTGCCGCTTATGATTGGCGTGTTGCTGTCGCTTTGTGCTGCAACATCAACAGTGAGTGTCGGCGGTGTATTATCAAAGTCATCTGAGCTAATTGTACGGGTATTACCTGCGGCATCGGTCGCTGTGGCGATCACTGAGCCAACATCAAGTAACGATACATCTAATCCGACTAATGACCAATTACCATCGGCATCAGTTGTGGTGGTGTAGGTGGCACCAATGCCACCGCCAACCAGTTGCTCGGTAATAGTAATTTCACTGCCTGCTGGCAAGTCAGAGGTACCACTTAAGGTAACCAATAAACCAAGTTCAAACGTTGGTGTAAAGGCAAGTGCCGGTGGAGTTACGTCTACTTCGCCACTGTCTGTACCTGTACCTGTGTTGCCTGCGGCATCAGTGATGCTGGCGCTAACGCTATAATTCCCTTCGGCTAATGTGCCTGTTGGTGTCGCACTCCAGTTACCATTGGCATCGGTTTGTACATCAATGCTTTGAGTGGCATTTGCTGCATCTGT
>NZ_JACJEP010000064.1:0-1172 GCF_014164135.1 Pseudoalteromonas sp. SG45-1 | reverse complement strand
GATGCGGCAGGCAACGAGAGCACAGCAAACAGCAGTGGTAATGTGGATACTATTACGCCAATCGTCACCGTTGATGCACTGGGCTTGGGTAACGACAGCACCCCAGTGATTAGTGGTACTTCAACAGAGCCTGAAGGCACCGTTGTAAACATTGTTATTACTGACAGCAACGGTGATGAACACCCAATCACCGCTACTGTGGATGCAAACGGTGACTGGCAAGCAACCAGCCCTGAATTACCAGATGGAAGCTACACCGTGCAAGCCAGTATCACCGATGATGCAGGCAACACCGGTGGTGCAACACAAACAGGCAACTTAGATACCTTAGCGCCAACACTGACGTTAGACACAGTCGGCGCAACCAACGACAGCACGCCAACAATCAGCGGGACATCGAACGCGCCAGTAGGCACGGTTATAACGATTAACGTCACGGATGCAGATAATACAGAAACGTTTACTGCAACAGTACAAGCCGATGGCAGCTGGTCAGCCGATGTACCGAACGCGTTAACTGATGGTCCACTTACTATTGAAGCAAGCGTTAGTGATAACGCCGGTAATACCACTACATTAAGTGAAACCGCAACACTCAACACCACGGCCCCAAGCATCAGTATTAATACACTGGTTGACACCAACGACACCACCCCAACCATTAATGGTACAAGCGATGCGGCAGATAACACCACCATTAGCTTAACGTTTGAAGACAGTGCAGGGAATATTACGACTGTTGATACGACCGTAACGGGTGGAGTATGGAGTGTCGATGCACCAACTGACTTAGCCGAAGGCGAATATACTGTCACCGCACAGGTAGATGATGGTCTAGGTAATATCGGCAGCGCCACCGAGACAGGTCAGATAGACCTTACTGGTCCGAGCCTTGTTATTACCGACAACGGTGTAAGCAACGACACCACGCCAACGATTGCAGGTACCAGCGATGCACCGCAAGGCAGTGAAGTAACCATTGTTGTCACCGACAGCAGCGGCGCAGCGCAAACAATGAGCGCCACCGTACTAGCCAATGGTACGTGGTCAATCCCTGTACCGGTAGCCATTGCAGAAGGTGGATACACCATCAGCGCAAGCGTGAGCGATGCAGCAGGCAATGACACCACCGCTACTGGCACTGGTGAAGTAGACACGACTGCACCAACACT
>NZ_JACJEP010000063.1:0-1182 GCF_014164135.1 Pseudoalteromonas sp. SG45-1 | reverse complement strand
TCTTGTATGGATAATAAACCCATAAATTAATTAATACTTTAACCAAGTTCGGGTAATGTGAGGCCCAAGCTTTGGCTGCAACCAAAGCCTTTTATACAGTAGTTCGATTGATTGAAGGCTCCTCTATTGAGAGACCGATAACAAGAAAGAACGCTGTATAAACTCCAAGCATTAAACTCGGATAGTCAACGGGGCCTCGAGCCCGAATCGCAAGGCAGAGTCAGCTTATTATGAATACACTCAATAATCAAAATGAAATTAACGTCGGTGTCGATACAGGTAAAACTCAACTCGATATTTACATCCGACCTTTAGATATATATTTCACCGTAGAAAACAATGACGGCGGCATTAAACACGCTATAAAAACACTAAAAAAGCACCCAATAACGCGTGTTACTATTGAAGCAACTGGGCGCCTTGAACACCCCTTTATTATGGCGTGTGCTCAAGCGAATATCCCTTTCGTTGTTGCTAATCCCGTTAATATTAAACGTTTCGCAGGCGCTATTGGCCAAAAAGCAAAAACAGATAAACTTGATGCGCAACTCATCGCTCATTTTGGTGAAGCAATAAAGCCACCACTCTCTTCTTTAAAGCCAGAGCAGATGCGCTTGATGAGTGATTTACTTTCTAGAAGAAGGCAGTTAATGGATATGCAAACGATGGAGAAAAATCGTTCACAGATAATGCCAAAAACAATATCATCACTAATAAAACCTATCCTAACGGCATTAAAAAATCAGATTGAAAAAGTAGATTTGAAACTACAAAAACTCATCAAAGAATGTGACGAATATAAGGTCAAGAATGACATTATTCAAAGTGTGCCTGGCGTTGGGAATGTTGTCGCATTTAACTTACTTAGTGACATGCCTGAGCTTGGGTGTGTAAACAATAAAGAGGCTGCATCACTGGTTGGTGTTGCACCATTTAATCGAGAAAGTGGTGCTTATCAGGGTAAACGGATGATACGAGGTGGACGGCCAAAAATTAGAACCGCAATGTATATGGCAATGATGTCAGCTATCCAATGTAACCCTAAATTTAAAGCTATTTATCATCGGCTAGTCGCGGCAGGGAAACCTAAAAAAGTGGCTATTATTGCCTGTATAAGAAAGCTTATAGTAATCATAAATTCTATGGTGAGGGATGGTGTCATGTGGGATCCTAAAATGGTTT
>NZ_JACJEP010000062.1:0-1201 GCF_014164135.1 Pseudoalteromonas sp. SG45-1 | reverse complement strand
ATTGCTTTCGGATACTTAGAGACTCTAGCTGCTTTATCGCCAGCAACTTTTGATGTTGGTTGTGATTTTAATGAAGCACTTGCCAAAAACCTGCAAGCGCAAGAGCGCTACCACATTAATGAGGCAGGTCCAGATCATGCCCCTGTAGATTCATTCTTACCCCTGCAATTACTCGGCATGGCATGCATGTGGCACGATATGGGAAATGAAGTAACGGTTGAAAGTGATTCACTGCCTCGCTTTTTAATTAATAGTACTTATTTTAAATAGTAAGCGATCATAAGATCTTATTAAAATAAGTGAAGATTATCAGAAGGGTAATGGGTATAAGATCAGACTTGATGTGTCATATCTTGTCCGAGCTTAGGTAAAACAAATGGTGATGAATTCTATCAGCAAGGTACAACGAAATATGCACAAGCCGTTACTAAGTCAATGAGACTCAAAGAACTAGGCACTACAGATTAGCAGACAGCCGACGCATTGACAAAACCATCGTTAACGGGAAAGAAAGTACAATATTTACATATTGAAACACCGATTACTAAAACAGCATCGGGTTCCGTAGTCGGTGAAGTTAACATATCTGAGTTTGATATAGGTCCCAGTAAAATAGCAGGTACATAATGAATATAGAGCGTAAAGTAAAAATAGATTTAGCTAAATTAGACAAATGGTTGGCATTCCCTAGAGAAATTATTGAAATGATGCCTCAGGCAATCACTATTCGTCGCGATAACCTTATTGCTTTTCCTGAGCAATACTTGGAATTATCTCGCTGGCTTACTTGGGAAGTTCAAACACCCGAAATCGAAAATGAATCTGCCACGGGGTTACGATATGCATCAAAAATGTACGCCGCGTTCTTAAAGCTTGCACAGCAGCCTGAGCAAGAGCAAACCTTTAAAATATATAATTTACCTGAAGTAACGTGGAATGGTAAAGGTATGTTAGAAAACGGTTATGCAGCTCCATCAGAATGGATTGATGCCTATTTTTTAGCGGTTATTACTCGCGATACTGAAAGTATGTATAGCTTGGCAAATTTCCCTATAGAAACGATGAAACAAAGTGCTACACAAGCAGGCCCCGTTTCTTATAAGCTCGTTGAAGTATTTCAAGCTTATCACCATCATCAAGCCGATTACCCAAAATTGCTTGACGAGTGTATGGGAATGGCTGTTAAGCAAAATGATGACTG
>NZ_JACJEP010000061.1:0-1215 GCF_014164135.1 Pseudoalteromonas sp. SG45-1 | reverse complement strand
GCGCCTTGTATCTCTCGTTGATAAATGATTAGCTATCATTTATCACATCGAAGTCAGTGAGCTTGCCTCGGCGCCTAGTATTTAATACTGCTCGGTAGATAAAGCCCTGACTTTCTATTCTCAGAAACTGAATGGTATCCAAGCACACTTTTATTTAAGTAGATGCTGTATGTACAAGGGGAGTAAGTAGAGATGATGTTTATCGGCATTGATATTAGTAAAGAGAAGATTGATTTATCGTGGTTGAGAGACCAACTTACAAACAAAATTAAAACAAAAGTATTTAAAAACAAGCGCCAAGACTTTGTAACAATAGAAAAATGGCTTTTAAATACAACTAAAAGCGCTGCTAGTGAGCTCGTTATCACCCTCGAACCAACGGGTGTTTATCATGAAGCGCTGATGTATTTTTTACACGAGCAAGGCTTTAATATTATTTTAGCGAATCCCAGTAAAGCTAAAAAGTATGCAGACGCTTTAAACATAATTCACAAAACAGACAAATCTGATGCAACGATGCTTGCTCATTATGGCTGTGCTAAGCACGCAGTCGTTAATTATTGGCAACCTGAAGCATTAGCAATTAGAGAGCTTAAAGCCCTTATTCGTCGTTTAGATGCGCTTGAGAGTAACCGACAACGAGAAGCTAACCGATTAGAAGCAAGTGAATTCAGCAACGTTTCCGCGCGTGTTTGCCAATCGATAAAAGTGACTATCGCGTTTTTAGACGATGAAATTAAACAGCTTAAATCTGACATTGATAACCACATAGATAATGAACCTGATTTAAAAAGAAACAGGAAACTACTTGAGTCTATTCCTGGCATTGGGCCCGTACTATCGAGAGAGCTGACGTATTTATTTGCGGCTAAAAAATTCAATAAAGCCAAAGAAGCGGCGGCTTATTGTGGATTAATTCCACGGCATAATGAATCGGGTAAATTAAAAGGGCGAACATCAATCAGTAAACTTGGCCCAGCCAGAATTCGATGTAAACTTTATATGGCAGCCGTTGTTGCTGGGCAATGGAATAAAACAATAAAACGACACAAGTTAACGTTAATAAATAATGGTAAAACACCAATGCAAGCTGTGTGTGCAAATATGCGAAAGCTAATTCATATATGTTTTGGTGTAATAAAAAACCAAGAAGCGTTTAAGCTCCAAGAAAGTTAAATACGACCTTGAAGCTTAAAATGAGAGATGGTATCTACA
>NZ_JACJEP010000060.1:0-1898 GCF_014164135.1 Pseudoalteromonas sp. SG45-1 | reverse complement strand
ATTACTTGCTGTAATATAGCCTGCGTTGCGCGCTCACTGTTTTTTAAAAGCGCATTCATGTCATCAGTCGTATATTGCCCAAATGCATTGCTATCTAAGGACGAAAAATCATAATGGCTAATTGCTGCATCAACTTCGTTAGGCGGCGTTAAATAATTATGTTTGATCATATACCTGAGCGGCAATTCAAAAATACAACTTTTAAACGGACTTTCTTGAGTACCCTTAACAAAACCATGATAATGGTGGTGGTATATCCACCCCATTCCTAACCGATAAGGTGTTGCTGTTAAACCCAATACTTTTAACTGAGGGTTATGCTCTTTTAAACTGTTTATTACTTTACCGTACTGACTTTTTTTATCCCCATTTACCCTGTGGCATTCATCAATAATAAGTAATGAATAATGCTCATTTAATTTATTTAAATTACGAGAAAGTGATTGCACACTGGCAAAGGTTACTTGATGGTTTAATGATTTTTCTTTTAAGCCTGCTGAAAATATACTCGCCTCTAAGCCAAAACTTTTATATTTTTGTGAATTTTGCTCTACCAGCTCTTTTACATGAGCAAGCACTAATATTTTTTGCTTAGCTATACGCGCAAGTTCAGCAATAACCAAACTCTTACCTGCGCCGGTTGGTAGTACAATAACGGCAGGATCATTACTCTTTCTAAAGTGTAAAACAGTGCGTTCTACGGCTTCTTGCTGGTAAGGTCTTAGTTTATAGCTCATGGGAAAACAAATAGATTTTAATAAGGGGATTTTAGCAAATTACTGCTATGACATTTAGACTTTAATTATATTTTATTGAGGGGTAAACAAAAAAGAGAAGCCGAAGCTTCTCTTATATTTAGCTTTAAGCTAAAAACTTTTCAAGCTCAACACCTTCAAACGCTTTAGGACGACGGCCTCGGCCAGTCCATTCAATAGTCTCACCATTAAGTTCCATGCGGTACTTAGGCTTAACTTTAGTGCGCTTGTCTGATGCTCCATCTTGTAAATCTTCTAGCGTAAGTCCTTTTTCTTTTAAAAGATCCAAAACTTCCTGTTTCGCTTTTTGCTGCTGGGTATATTTTGAAATTGCATCATTGATAAGCTGTTGAGCTTTTTCAAGCTCTGTTAATGATGCTGTTTTAATAAAAGATCGGACTTCTTTCATCTATATCTCGCTAAATTGTGTGATAGGAATTATTTAAATATTCCTACTTAGTATAATGCTAAGTAGTTATTTTTACCATTCAAAGACACCTGCTGCTTTAAGCTTTATAAAAAAATACTTTTACAATAGTATAATTATCAAATCTAGAGGCTATAAAATGACAATGCAATACTTTTAACCGAGTAGACTCAATAACTAGAGATTACCCTTTTTTACCGTGGCTAAAAACACTAAGTTCATATTTAGCCTATTTATTAAATCAGGCGACATTTGTAAACTTATTTATTAAATAGTCTAGTCCTAAATATATTTACACATTTAGGACTAGTTTTATGAAAACTACTAAAACTAAAGACGTTAAGTGTACTCAACGATACTAAATCGAAAGAAAACCCACCACAAAAAGTTAAACGTTTAGGCCGTGAGATAGAAGACTTACCCCTAAAGCAATTTTGGTATTTATAGGTGCAACATAGTTATAAAGTTGACATGTGGCGCATCAAACCCTGTAGTTAATACCAAAATATTAACTAAATACTTTAATTGCTTAGCTTTTAATTGCTTAATGATTTTATTGCGCTAAGTGTTTGGCGTATCACCTGTTACTAATGCACTTTGATGAGCTGGCAAGTAGCTTAATATTTCCTGGGCATGCATTACCGTGGCGGCAAAAACCATAACCCCTTCGCGCTCTTCACTGTATTGAATTACTTGCTGTAATATAGCCTGCGTTG
>NZ_JACJEP010000005.1:0-251889 GCF_014164135.1 Pseudoalteromonas sp. SG45-1 | reverse complement strand
ACCTTTTTCTAAAAACTTAAATTGGTTATTAAGGGAAGTACGAATTTCGTTGAAGTACTTGCTATCAACACCTTCTTTTTTAATTAAATCGATGTACTGCATAATAGTCGCAACTATTTCGTCACGATTTTTCATGCCTTCATCGGTAAGCTCTACATTTACATTTAACGAACCGTAGTTGCCATATTGATTTGGTGCAGCTGAAGCTGAAAGCTGAGACACCCACCCTTTATCACGAAGAAGTTGCGCTGGGCTGCCCGGCATTTCATTACTTAGTAAATACGCTACAAATCGGTTTGGTTTAAGTGCAAATTCGCTATTATTATTAGCAATGGTGAAATCAAGTTGCAGCTGTTTTACATCTTCATTTGGTGCATAAAACACGCGTTTTCCGCCAGCGTTATCAAAATCAAGTTTTGCAGTCACTGTTGGTTTTTCGATATTTTTATTTTTTATGTCAGCAAAGTATTTTTGCGCTTTTTGCTCCATTTCAGCAATAGGTAAATTAGAAATAAGCGCAACTTTCATAATATTTGAAGAGTAGTATTTATTATAAAAATCAACCGTTTCTTTATGAAGTGAACTGTTTTCTTTATCGCCAAGGGTTTCTAGGTTACCAATTAAAAAGCGATTAGCCGGGTGATCGCCCATCATTTTACGCGCGAGTTTAAATTGTCCAAAAAAGTCCATTTCACGGCGCATTGACCACTCTGCATTCACTGCATTTTTTTCTTTATCTGTGTATTCTGGGTATAACTTAGGCGCTTTGAAAAAGTCAGCAAAACGGTCTAGCCCTTCATCAAACGCGTCGTTATTAATTTTAAACATGTAATTAGTAATATCGAGCCACGTGTAAGCATTGTGCGCGCCACCATTTTTGGTCATAAAATCAGAATACCCTTTTGTGTCTGGGTAGCGATCTGTGCCTAAAAACAGCATGTGCTCTAAATAATGCGCCATACCTTGTTGCGACATTGGGTCGTGCAGTAAACCAACACCAACGCTTAGTGCCGCTGCAGATTTTTCAGCACCTGGATCTGACACTAAAATTACTTCAATGTAGTTTGCCAGCTTAAGTGTTTTATATTCGCGGTTATCGTTAGGACTTACGACTAACGTATCTGATAGTAAAGAGGCCTGAGGCGCCACTGAAACCGAAGCCGTATTTGAACAACCACTTAAAACTGCAAGTGCGATTGCACTAAAACCAATAATCTTTTTCATTTTTGTTTTCCATTAAAAAGTATTGCGCAAAATAGCGTGCGCCAATTCAAAGCAATATAGTTAAGCTAAACTAACATTTTCAATTAATAACTTTCTACAAAATAACGCTATTTTGTGTAACACATTGTGAAAAATGTCTTCATAATTGGATATTAGTTGGGAGTCTGCCAACCTTGCGAGACTAAAAATCATTCAATATCAAAAAATACGCAAATTCTAAATAATAAGGAAAAACAATGGAAAAAATCATCATACTTGCCATGTTTGCACAAGTTACGCTTTCACTGGTTGTCATGCTCATTATGGGTAAAAGGCGCTTTGCCGCAGCTAAAAATAAACAACTAGATTTAAGTGATTTTAAAACAATGCAGTTAGATAAGGCTGGCGACACTATTAGGGTGGCAGATAGAAACTTTTCGAATCAGTTTGAAATACCTGTACTTTTTTACGCGGGATGTTTACTTGCACTACAACTAAATAGCGCCAGTACACTTGTGGCTATACTGGCCTGTTTATTTGTAGCAACACGCATTGTGCATAGTGTTATTCATTTAGGTGAAAATAACGTACGCGCACGTTTTAAAGTATTTTTGCTAGGTTGTATTTGTGTATTTTCAATTTGGCTTGCTATGGTTTGGCGAGTATTACTTTAAATAGCAAAGTTTAATAAGAGTAATGTGAAAGGTAATTTACGTCTGCCACATTACTATTACATAAGATTTAATTATTTAGCACGTTTTAAACGAGGAAACACAAGTAAAAAAGCGCCTAAAAGCCACCCTAGCCCACCGCCAGAACTACTATCTGAACCTATTGGTGCACCTGAGTCAATTAACGTGTTTTCAGTTACAGTAAGGCCTACGGCTGAATTAGGATCATCATCCATAACAGTTACACTTTGAATAGTTACCAAATTAGCACTACTAATTGCTACATCACTGCTTGAGCATTGCTCAGTGGTAATACCAACCACCGGTGTATCACCACAATGCACTAAAGCAGCAATTTTATCTAAGGTTGATTGGCTCGCGGCAGTAATTTGTCCAAACACTGTAAAACCGCCATTTTGCGTATCTAGCGCTGCACTTCCTGCGCTATTATTAGCCATATTAAAAAACCACTGACTTGTAGCGCTATTTTCATTGCCTGATAATTTAGCCATTGCAATGGTGCCTTTAACGTTTGAAAAAACAGGCTCATTTTCTACAGCTGGCTTTGTAGTAATCGCATCTAATGAATCTGAGTATGTAAATCCACCACCTTGAATAACAAAGTTACTAACAGAGCGGTGAATTACTGTTTCGTTATATGAATCGTCTTGAACGTAACTTAAAAAATTTGCGACTGTTTTGGGGGTTTGTTGATCAAATAGGTTAATCTCTATGACACCTTGGCTCGTGTTCATTTCAACTATAGTAGCGGTGCTTGTAAAACTTGCTGCAGCAAGTGCTGAGCCAAGTAAAAGTTTTTTCATGTTTTATTCCTGTTGTTATATTTTTTAAATAATTAGTTAATGCGTTAACACATTAATGCCATCGGCGACTAAAATCGATTCTAAAGTGTGAGTTGATACAATTAAGACCGTGTTGATAACAAATTAATTACATATGCCATTATTTATATTCTTTTTTGCTATATAAATCTGACTATTTAAAATTAAATCATCTTAAAAGTGTGGTCACTTATTTGTTACCTTAAAAAAACACAAACAACAGGATCTAACAATGCCACACACTAAACAAACAATTTGCGACTTTGGTTTACACAAAGGTGAACCATACACAAAACTACCGGCGAGCTTTTTAACGTGGATGGTAGGTATAAACCATACTAAGCGTGAATATGCGGATGCAGAGTTAAAGCGTCGCGAAAGTGCCGCCACAAATCGATTAACTGTACCTTCTAAATAAAATGTCAATAAGTACGTTTTTTTAGCATAAAACTAGTTTAAACTACCCGCTTGATAAATTAAGTAGACCTTAATCCATAGGTATTTTATGCGTATAATTATTTTATTTTCGATTATTTTTAGTGTACTTGGATGTACATCTCCTGCTCCTGAATCAACCTCTAACAGTACTCCTACTGAATATTTAACTGTTCTTCATACTAATGATAATCACGGCCGTTTTTGGCAAAACGAAAAAGGCGAATACGGTATGGCCGCTCGCAAAACGTTAATTGACTCTTTACGTAATGACGCCCAAAAGCAAGGTCATGCCGTTTTACTTCTCTCTGGTGGTGACATTAATACCGGTATTCCTGAGTCAGATTTACAAAAAGCAGAACCTGACTTTAAAGGTATGTCGCTGATTGGTTATGATGCAATGGCATTAGGCAATCACGAATTCGATAATCCTATTGATGTTTTGAAGCAACAGCAAAAATGGGTGAACTTTCCTTTTCTATCAGCCAATATATTTGAAAAAGAATCAGGCGAACATGCGTTTGATAGCTATAAAATATTCAAAAAAAATGGCTTAACTATTGCTGTTATTGGATTAACAACAACAGACACAGCTAAAATTGGTAATCCTCAGTATATTGGCCACTTAGAGTTTAAAGACCCAGTTGACGTTACCGCAAAACTAGCTAAAGAAATAAAAGCTAAGTACAACCCTGACATTACCATTGCGCTGACTCATATGGGTCATTATGTTGATGCTAGCTTTGGCATTAATGCACCAGGTGATGTAACACTTGCTCGCTCACTTCCTGCAAACACACTTGATATGATCATTGGCGGGCACTCACAAGAACCTGTGTGTATGAGTGATACAAATGTAAATGACGACAACTTTAAACCTGGCCTTGCCTGTAAGCCAGACCAGCAAAACGGTACTTACATTATGCAAGCCCATGAATGGGGTAAGTATGTTGGTAAAGCTGAGTTTAAGCTTGAAAACGGAAAATTAACGTTACTAGACTACAAACTCATGCCTGTTAATTTGTATGTAGATAAAGTTCAAGCTGATGGCTCTACTAAAGCAGTATTAGCAAACGAGTACATTAAACCAGACCCTAAACTTGAATCTTATTTAGCGGGATACCAAGCTAAAGGCGCTAAACAAATTGAAGGTACCATTGGTGAAGTAGATGCTCGCTTAGAAGGTGACAGAAACAAAGTTCGTTACCAACAAACAAACCTTGCACGTGTAATTATTCAAGCTCAAATGGACGTAGTAAATGCAGACTTTGGATTAATAAGTGGCGGTGGTATTCGCAGCTCAATAGAGGCTGGTAAAGTAAGCTATAAAGATATTTTAAAAGTACATCCTTTTAAAAACCGCATTACTTATATGGATTGGCAAGGCAGTGATTTATGGGATTACTTAAATACAGTAACGAGCTTCCCACCGGATGCTGGTGCTTATTTGCAATACCATAAAATATCGTTTGAGCGTAAAAATAATCAGTTGGTTAATGTTTTGATCAATGGCGAACCGCTTAATAAAAATAAAACATACAGAATGAGTCTAAATAGCTATAACGCATCAGGCGGTGATGGTTATCCTGCACTTACAAATAAAAAAGGCTTTGTAAGTACAGACGAAACAGATGCTAAAGCACTTCAAGACTTTATTTCAAAAAATAGCCCTCTCAAAGCGGCTGAATTTACCCCTAAATAACCTCTAAGAATAAGAGGAAAGTAATCTAGTTACTTTCCTCTTATTTCAATATTACCTTTTTTAATATTTGCCAGCCCATAACTATGCAAACGAGAACGAGAGCCTTCTCCATAGGCTTTAGGTGGGTAATATAACTCTTTTTCTTCAGGACACTCGCTAAGTACTTCATCTAATGCCGCGCGTATCTCACTCAAGGTTTTTTCTAGGCTATTATTAAAATTAGGCCTTTTTCTAACCGTATGACCAAGCTCTACCAACCTATAAAAATACTTGTTAGCGAGCTCTAGAAGCTCCTCTGGTACATCTTTATTATGACTAAGCGCTACATCATCGTTATTTGTACAATACTCTACAAGTGCTAAATAAAAGCATAATGGCTTATTGGCTAAACCCACTTTTTGCTCTGCACTACAACTACTTGATAGTGTTTTATCGTTAAGGTCAACTATAAGCATCAGCGGCGTAGGCTCTGTAATTGACTGATGCTGCGCATTATTAAACTGCTTATTACTTTGTTTAATAAACGCAAATTTTACCCAAAAACTAATCAACACACTTAATACTAAAAATATAAAATAGTAAATAAAATGGCTTAATGTAAAGTGGGTTTGCTGAACGTTAAATACAACTAATACAGGTCCGTTATTAGTGCTCAAACTACGTGTTATTTGGTGTAAGTTTACAGGTGCTAGCATTTCGCCTTTTGGTGCAATAGCAACAACTTTAAGATCGTTCGAATTAATGTAGCTATTTAAGGTTTTAATATAGCTATTAACCGCATCTTTATTCCCCGAATGCTTTAGCAGCTCATTTGATAAATCAAGTAATGGTAAGTCGAGTGCTATTTGCCTTTCTATCTGCGTTATTTTTTGTTTAGTTA
The DNA here is from genome assembly GCF_014164135.1 of Pseudoalteromonas sp. SG45-1. Lineage (NCBI taxonomy): Bacteria > Pseudomonadati > Pseudomonadota > Gammaproteobacteria > Alteromonadales > Pseudoalteromonadaceae > Pseudoalteromonas > Pseudoalteromonas sp. SG45-1. Next base: position 246,156 of record NZ_JACJEP010000005.1, on the reverse strand, counting down.
CTTGCTGGCTTTTTTGAATTACAGAAATATAAAACACAGAAGATAGAGTTAAAAATAAGCATAGTAAAACAAGTAGTTGTTTATATTTACTCATCACTAACTTCCTCTTTTAAGTTTACTGAGCTAGTACCGCAACTCCAAAACGATTGTGCATTTTGATAATAATGCAAACTTTGATCTTTAGACATATCAAGCAAATTTGCCTGTACTGCACATAATAAATCAGTATTATTTTGCTGCATTTTTAAATACCATCTTGTTCCAGTAATATTATTACTCAAAGGCGTAATATAGTTTTTTGAAAAACGTTTTTCGTCACTCTCTTTCCAAAACGAAGCAATAATATCTACTTTTCCGTCGGCGAGTAAATCGCGTAATTCGTTATGAGAACTAGCATAAGTGATTTTCAAATTAGCTAAATTTATATCCAGTTCTTTAAACATTTGCTTTGGTAAAATATGCCCTGATCGGCTGGTAGGATAATCAAGCAAACCTATGCGTTTATCTAAAAAATATTGTTTAGTAATTCGAGGTTTTTCTTTAGACGATATTAAAAATGCCGTGTAGTCAGAAAAACCAACTACGGGTTGGTAGTTATAGGTCGACTCCGCTTTAAATGCAGCCATAATATTGCTTTTAGCCAAAATTAGGTCAGCAATTCCTTTACCAACAAACTCAAAGCTATCTGCCGTTCTATATCCCCAATACCCTTTTACCGAGCCATATTGCTTAGCTACTACGTTATCAGAGCATAACTTTTGTGTTAATAACTTGGCTATTTTTTTTGATTGTGTAAAAACAATTAATTGGTCTTTATTACTTGTAGCAGTTGTTTGACACTCTGTTGAGGTTTCGATCATAACCGGAAAATGTAAATCATCATTGTATACACTAACTTGACCGCAAACCCACGTAACGACCAATAATAGAAACAAAAATGTAACAATTAACATTTTGTGCAACACAATATTTTTATAATTCAAAGCAATGCCACCCAAAAATAGACGATATAGGGTATTTGAACAATTTCGCTTACCTATTACAACAAGTAATTTTACCTATTAAATATAAGATACTGATTTTAAACGTAATTGAATAAGAAATTATGAATTTTAATAAGTCCTTCCTATCAACATTAAAAATGAGGACAATTGACCGCATTAGCTTATAGCAACCCCATGAAATATTCATTTAGGAAGTTTTAATGCATAACAATATAAAGTACTCGATATCTTCTGCGCTTTTGATTAGTGCGATATTCACAAGCACTAACTCACACGCTTGGGGTCAAAATGGCCACCGTATTGTAGGGCAGATTGCACAATCTCATATAAGCGAAACAACTAAAGCAGCAATTAAACCTTATTTAGATGGTGAGTCACTTGCGCAAATATCAACGTGGCCTGATGAAATGCGCTCTGCTCCTGGCGACTTTTGGCAAAAGAAATCATCTCGTTGGCATTACATTAATGCAGCCCCAGGAAAATCTTTCAGCTTCAATCACGATCATACTAAAAACAAAGAATCTGTAAGTAATATCCTCGAAGGTATTCACTATTCAATGCAAACGCTCACCGATAAAAATAGCACCTTAGATGCTAAACAGTTCAGTTTGCGTTTTTTAGTGCATTTAGTAGGCGACAGTCATCAACCTTTTCATGCCGGTCGAGGTGAAGACAGAGGTGGTAACCGTATTAAGGTTTCTTTTTTTAACGAAGAAACAAACCTTCACAGCCTTTGGGATACAAAGTTAGTTGAGAACGAGAACTTGTCGTTTACTGAATACGCTCAATTTATTGATACAAATAACAGCGAATTAATTGCTGAATATTTACAAAGCTCACCTAAAACTTGGGTTGAAGAATCACACAATTTAGCAACAAAAATTTATAAGTACACCAACGACGAAGTTGGGTACAGCTACATTTATAACAACACTCCAATTGTAAAAACACGCCTACAACAAGCGGGTATTCGACTAGCTGGACTATTAAACGCCTTATTTGACCCTTCTGCAAAAGAGTTAGATACGGCACTAAAAATGACGACTGATAAATAAACAGTATTAAATTTATATAACCTACACACGGGAAATCAACATTATGACTAAGCTTGGCCTTTCGAAATTAACTGGAGCGGTAATTTTAGCTCTAGGTGTTTCTACAAGCGCAATGGCTGCTGATACTTCATCTGCAATGCGTGGTAAAATTACGACGCCTTCAGGTGGCAGTGCTGCAAACGTTAAAATCAAAGTAGTTCACCAACCAACGGGAACTATTAGCGAACTAACTACAAACGAAAGTGGTACGTTTATCGCTAATGGCTTACGTGTAGGTGGTCCTTACATGGTTATCATCGATTCTGATACATTTAACGATACGACTGTTGAAAATATCTATCTAAATCTGGGTGAAACTTACCGTTTAAGCTCGCAGCTTGCTCCGCTAAACATCGAAAAGATTGAAGTGTCTGGTTATAAGATTGTTCAGCAATCAGGTGGCTCTAGCAGTACATTTGGCTCTGACACTATTGAGAATATGCCAAGCTTTAACCGTGATATTAAAGATATTGCGCGTTTAAATCCACTCGCCAGCATTAATGGTAGTGGTGAGCTAACGTTTGCAGGTAGTAACCCGCGTACCAACGGCTTAACTGTTGACGGTATTGGCCAAAATGATGACTTTGGTTTAAGTTACGGTGGCTACCCTACTTCGCAACCACCTGTAGCACTTGATGCAATTGAGCAAATTTCTGTTGATGTATCTCCGTTCTCAGCCTCTAAAGGTAACTTTGGGGGAGGTACCATTAATGCAGTAACAAAATCAGGTACTAATGAGTTTAAATTTTCTGGCTTTTATGAAATATCTACTCCTGATATTGCAGGTGATGTAGACAGTATTTCTCAAGTATATGCAGATGGTAACCCTGTTTTAGATGAAGATGGACACCGTACATACGTTATTGATCAGGTAGAACCAATTCAAACTGAGAAACGTTATGGCTTTAATGTTGGCGGCCCATTAATCGACGATACTTTGTTTTACTTTGTTAACTACAACAAATGGACAAGTGAACTTGATTTAGATTACGGTTTTGAAGGCTCTGGTGCAACGAATGAATATGATGTAACAGAAGAAAGCTACAACCAATTTATTAATATTTTAAATAATGAATACAGCTTAACCGATTCTCTAGGTGGTGACCCTAAAGATACAAACGAATCATTGCTTGTTAAATTAAGTTGGAATATTAATGATGATCATCGTTTAGATTTCACTTACCAATGGCAAGACGATAAAGACGAAACAAATGTCGGCACTGGCGGTAGTACAGTAAGCTTAGCGTCAAGCCGTTATACTTACGCTACTAAATTCAATAATTTTGCGACAAAATTATATTCAGACTGGAATGAAAACTTCTCAACTGAAATTGGTATCGCTTACAAAGATGTATCATCAAGAAGCTTAACTAACTCTGATATTGGCTTTGTGAAAGTTGAAGAGTACTTCCGTGGTCCAGCTTATGAGTTTGGTACAGATGAATTCCGCCATGCAAATAGCTCATCGACTGAAAACTTAACGCTTACTTTCGATGCCACTTACTTAATGGATGAGCACGAAATTAACTTTGGTATGCAGTATGAATCGCTAAATTTATATAACTTATTTGCATCTAACTCATTAGGTTCTTGGGAATTTGATGACTTCGAAGGTTTTGCAAACCGTGAAGTGGGTAACTTTAGAGGTACATACGACTTTTCTTACAGTAACGCGTACACAAATAACCCAAATGACACTGCATACGATGCGACACGTAACCAATTAGCACTTTATATCGAAGATACTTTTTATGTTGGTGATGATTTAGAAGTAACAGCTGGCGTTCGTTATGAGCGTTTATCATCAGACGATAAACCAACTTTAAACGAAAACTTTTTAAATACTTACGGCTTTAGCAATCAAGAGAATCTTGATGGTTTAGATATAATTTTACCGCGTATTGGCTTTAAATATTATGCAACTGAAGCATTAACCATTAATGGTGGTATAGGTCGATTCCAAGGTGGTATTCCAAACGTTTGGTACAATAACTCTTTCCAAAATGACGGTATTACATTTGTTGAAGCACCACAAAGCGCTATTAATGATTATTACGCCAATAACCAAGCCGATATTACGCAAGTACCTGACGCTATTAAAGACACGTTAGTCCAAGGTGCCGGTAGCACAAACTATGTTGACCCTGATTTTGAGCTTCCATCGAGCATAAGAGCTCAAGTTGGTTTTGAATACGAGTTTGACTCAGAACTACTTGGAGAAGGCTTCAAATGGCAAGCAGAAATTGCTTACCATAAAAAAGAAAACGAAGCTGTATGGCATAACACTGCTTTAAACCCAATTGGTGTTGCTGCTGATGGTGAGCGTGTAATTAACGAAAGTATTTATACTGGCGACCTTGCAGATAACTTTGATATTGCAATGACTAATTCATCTGACGATGGACGTTCAATCATTATTTCTACCGGCATTGCAAAAGAATTTGAAAATGGCCTGTATGTTTCTGCAAGTTATGCACACCAAGACGTAACTGAGGCCTCATCGGGTTCATCTTCTCGTGCTCAAAGTAACTACCAATACAACATTACACGTAACCGTAATGAAGACTTTGCAGATCGTGGTTCATACGAAGTAGAGCACAGCTTTAAAATAAACCTAGCGTATAACACTGAATTTTTCAGTGGTTATGCAACTAAGTTTAACGTGTATTTTGAACGCCGCTCTGGCCGTCCATTTAGCTACACTATGGGCATGTATCAAGATAGTGACTTAGGTGATACACGCGACTTTTACTCAAGCTCAGCTTACCTAGCTTACATTCCAACTGGCGCTGATGATCCAAATGTAAATTGGGATGAGTCTGGTTTATCTTGGAATGAATTAGAAACGCTTCTAAATCGTGCTGGTATCTCAGAACGTGGTGAAATTTTAGGCCGTAACTCAGGTACTCAACCTTGGGTTACTACGATGGATGTAAGTATCAAACAAGAAATCCCAGGTTTTGCTGAAGGTCACAGCGGTGAGGTTTACTTCATGGTTGATAACTTCGCAAACTTACTAAACAGTGATTGGGGTGTTGAAAAACGCTTAGGTTTCTCTGATCAAGCTGTTTATGATTTTGGTGGGTTAGATGATGAAGGTCGTTATATAATTGATGGCAAATTTAATGGTGCTGACGTTCGTAACTACAGTCAATACCAAACTAGCTCATCAGCTTGGCAGGCTAAAGTTGGTATTAGCTACAAGTTTTAAGTCTTAATAGGTAAGTAATAACACATTAAGTTATTTGTTAACAAAACCCATTGCAAAATTGTGATGGGTTTTTTGTTTTTCGCACCCCAATTTCACATGTTTGTCATAAAGCCCACGTAATATATACCCCGATATAGAGTTATTGCTCAAAAAAACACTCAAATAGACAAAAATAGTACTATTTATTAAAAATATATTGCAGTTGTATTTTATTTGTAACGAATAAATAAGGTACACTAGTAACGGATTTTGAATAAATGAACTTTAACTGTTTATTTTGAAAAATTTTAAAATAAAAATATAAAAATTTAATTAATAACTACACGGGAAAATTAAATGAAAACTCAATTACGCAAAACAGCTCTTTCACTTGCTATTGCAGCATGTGTTGGTGTAAGTGGCGCTGCAATGGCTAACGAAACGACCTCTGCAATTAAAGGTCAAGTAATGGGGCCTAACGGCAACCCAGCAGCCGGCACTAAAATAACAATTTTACACGTACCTTCTGGATCAGTAAAAACAACTGAAGTAAATGACGCAGGTTATTTCACAGCTAAAGGCCTGCGAGTTGGCGGTCCTTATAAAGTAATTGTTGATTCAGATGTATATGCAGACCAAGAATTCAATAACATTATTCTTAATATTGGTAACGATTATCCAGTAAACGTTTCTCTTGAGTCACAATCAAGCATGGAACAAATTGTAGTTTCTGGCGCGCCAATTAGTGCTATGTCTGGTGGTACTGGTCCGGCGTCTACATTTACGCTAACTGATCTTGAAAATACACCAGCTATTAACCGTGATTTAAAAGACATTATCCGTATCGACCCACGTATCACAATTGATGATAGCCGTGGTTCAATTAACTGTGGTGGTGGTAACCCTCGCTACAATAGCTTAACGCTAGACGGCGTTCGTATGAACGATAACTTCGGCTTAAGCTCAAATGGTTACCCGACAATAAATGCTCCTTTTTCTTTCGATTCAATTGAACAAGTTTCAGCTGAACTTGCCCCATTTGACGTTCAATACGGTGGTTTTACATCGTGTAACATCAACGCTGTAACTAAATCTGGTGGTAATGAATTACATGGCGGCGTATTCTTCGATTACACAAATGACTCTATGCAGGGTGATTCAATTGAAGGTGAAGATTACGATGCAGGTAATTACACAGAAAAGCGCTACGGCTTTAATGTTGGCTTACCATTAATCGAAGACAAACTATTTTTATTCACCTCATATGAAAAACTTGAGGGTGTACAACAGTTTAACTACGGTGGCCTGACTAGTGGTAGTGTTACTGCTGATGACCTTTCTAGAGTTCAAGCTGCTTCACAATCTCTCTATAACTATGATGCCGGCGGTATGCCTTCGAGTATGCCTATTGAAGATGAAAAAATCTTAGTTAAACTAGATTGGAACATCAATGAAAATCATCGCGCAAACTTGATTTATAACTACAACGATGCATTCACTATATCTCAGTCAGATGCTGATAACGATGAGCTTTCATTATCAAATCACTTTTATGAACAGGGTGCTGAATTTACATCAATTATAGGTTCAATATACTCAGACTGGTCTGATGATTTTTCTACTGAAGTACGCATAGGTAAATCTGAGCTTGATGCTAGAGTGGAGTCTTTAGACGCAGCAAGCAGTTTTGGTGAAATGCAAATCAGTACTGCGAACGGCGGTACAATTTATATTGGTCCAGATGACTCTCGCCAATCTAACGATTTAAACTACGATACAACGACCGCTAAATTTGCGGGTACATACTATCTAGATCAACATACAATAACAGCTGGTTATGAGTATGAAAATCTTGAAGTGTTTAATTTATTCGTACAGCATACAGAAGGTGAATGGCGCTTTGACTCTGTAGAAGACTTCGAAAACGGACAGGCGGCACGTATTTATTACAATAATGCTGCTGCTACAAACGATCCAAATGATGTTGCAGCAAGCTTTGAATATGCACAGCATACATTATACGTTCAAGATGAATACAGCTTTACCGATATCGACGCAAGTCTAACATTTGGCCTTCGCTATGATAAGTACACTAGCGATGATAAACCAAACCTTAATAAAAATTATACAGCTCGCTACGGTTTCAGTAACCAAAGTACATTTGATGGTATTGACTTAATTCAACCACGTGTAGGCTTCCAATGGTACGCTACAGATGAACTTGAAGTGCGTGCAGGCGCTGGTTTATTCTCAGGTGGTAACCCAAATGTTTGGTTGTCTAACTCTTACTCGAATGACGGTATTACACAAATTGCCTCTCAAATTCGTGGAGTAGATTTGTTCAACACACCGAATGTAAACGGCGGAGCACCTGGTTACGAAGTACCACAGTCTCAATTTGATACTATAGCTGGAACAGAAATTGGTTCTGGTGACTCTAATGTAAATGCCGTAGACCCTGATTTTGAATTGCCATCAGAGTGGAAATATTCTTTAGGCGCTACTTATACTACCGAAAATGAGTATGTAATCTCACTTGATTACTTATACTCTAAAAAGAAAGATGCTGCTACGCTAATTGACCTTGGTTTAGTTAACTCAGGTCAAACGACATTTGATGGCCGTCCTTTGTATACTGGTAAAGATGATACTCTAAATCCGGGTGATACTCGCTCACGTGACTACTTACTTACAAATGTGAGCGGTGATAGCGGTGATTCATCAGTTATCTCATTAGGCATTAGTAAACAGTACGATAATGGTGTTAACTTTAGCTTTGGTTACGCGTACACAGATTCTGATGATGTGAACCCAATGACGAGTTCGGTTGCTGATTCTAATTACAGTAATTTAGCATTAACAGATCCAGGTAACCCTGGTGTTGCATCATCTGATTACGAAATACCACATCGCTTTACTATGACTCTTGGTTATAGCCATGAGTTTGTTGATGGATTTGCTACTCGCTTTAACCTATTCGGTGAAGCATATAAAGGTTTACCTTACAGCTATGTGTTTAACAATAGCGATAATACGTTTGGTGATACTAATAACTACGGTTCTGGCTCTCGTCAACTATTATACGTTCCACTTGAAAACGATCCTAACGTTGTTTACGACATGAGTGCTGCTGAAATCAATGAATTCAATGATTTCATCGCTTCAGAAGGTCTAGAGCGTGGTGAAATTGCTGGACGTAACTCACAAAATGCAGATTGGTTTGTTAAATTTAACTTTAAGTTAACGCAAGAGCTTCCAGGGCTTATGGAAGGTCACAAAGGTGAAGCATTCTTCGTAATCGATAACCTTACAAATCTGTTAAACGATGATTGGGGCGTACTTAAGAAAGGTTCTTTTGTAGGCAACCGTGTGATTTCAACATCTATTGATGATGATGGTCGCTACGTTTACTCTGGGTTTAACTCTAATAACGTAGGTACAACTACGGAAAATAGTGCATCTGTATGGCAAATGCGTGTAGGTGTTCGTTACACTTTCTAATTTAGAACTGTAACCTAAAACATCATTTAAAAGCCCACTTTGGTGGGCTTTTTTATGCCTTTAATTTGTTATTTAACTTTTCAAAAATACCCACTAACACTTCGTATTCTTCGTTGGTTAAAGTATTCAGTAATTGTTTTTCCCAATTCAGTGCATCGGGTGCTATTTGCTCATATAAGTTTTGCCCTGCTTTGCTCAGTACAAGTAAGGCAGCGCGTTTATCTTGTGCATTTAACTCACTTTTCACTAAACCTTTATCTATTAAAACTTTTACCGCACGCGACACTGTCGACTTGTCCATATTTGCTTGCGTGCATAAATCCTTTGCGTTGCTCTGACCATACTGCGCTAAATTAGCAAGTATTCGCCACTGCGGAATATTTAAACCGTATTTAGTTTGATAAACCTCGGCAAAGTCATTACTTACACGTGTTGCTACATTCGTTAATTGATAAGGTAAAAACGTTGCTAAATCAATTTTCATTTTTAGTTATCCCAGCTTTATAAGGCTTACTTTAGTGTTCATTAATATTTACACGGATGCGTAGTTGCACATTTGATATTAGTCTCACTTGAGAGTATCTTAACTGAAATAAAAATAATATTAAACCAACCCCCTCTCACAGGAGTCAGTAATGGCGACACAATTAAGTTATATGACCGGTTTTGGTAATGAATTTGAAACACAAGCGCTACCCGGTGCACTGCCAATAGGACAATTTAGCCCACAAAAAGTTAAATACGATTTATACACAGAGCAATTTAGTTCGACTGCATTTACGGCTCCTCGCGCTTCAAATCGTCGCACTTGGTTTTACCGCCTTCGTCCATCGGTAGTGCAAGGTGATTACCAAGCAATTGATAACGGCCTAATAAGAACAGCCCCAATCACTGAAGCCATAACACCACCAACAATGCTACGTTGGAATCCTATTGATATGCCTTCACAGCCTACTGATTTTATTGATGGGTTAGTAACGATGGCTGCTAATGGCAGTGCTAATGGGCAATCTGGTATTGGCATTCATGTATATGTCGCTAATCAGTCAATGCAAGGGCGTTACTTTTGTAATGCTGATGGCGAAATGTTGTTTGTCCCTCAGCATGGTGAATTATTAATTCACACCGAGTGCGGTAAGTTAAGCATTAAACCAGGTGAAATTGCTGTAATTCCCAGAGGAATTAAGTTCTCAGTTGACTTAATTGATAATACAGCCAGTGGTTATATTTGTGAAAATTATGGCCATGCGTTAGAGCTTGCAGAGCGAGGACCTGTTGGTGCAAACGGTTATGCCAACGACAGAGACTTTCAATACCCTGTAGCGGCCTTTGAAGATAAAGAGGGTGACTTTGAGCTTGTTTCTAAATTTAACGGTAATTTATTTAGCTGTGAAATTAAGCACTCTCCTTTTGATGTGGTTGCATGGACGGGTAATAGTGCGCCCTATAAATACGACTTATCGCGTTTCAATGTAATGAATACAGTGAGCTTTGATCACCCCGATCCTTCTATATTCACTGTACTGACCTCTCCTTCTGCTACTGAGGGTATGGCAAATGTCGATTTTGTGATATTTCCACCGCGTTGGATGGTAGCCGAAAATACATTTCGCCCACCGTATTATCACCGCAATATTATGAGTGAATTTATGGGCTTAATTGAAGGTGTGTATGATGCAAAAGAGCATGGTTTTGTACCTGGTGGCGCAAGTTTACACAATTGTATGTCGCCACATGGACCTGAAGCCGACGTATTTGAAAAAGCCTCAAACGCTGAGCTTACACCACAAAAATATGAAAACACATTGGCCTTTATGTTTGAGTCGCGCTATATAATTTCACCGACAAAATATGCATTAGAAGGTAAAGAGCGCCAACCAAATTACACCGATTGCTGGCGTACTATTAAAAAACAATTTACAGGTTCACAGGATTAATTATGAAATTATACAGCTACTTTCGCTCATCAGCGGCTTATAGAGTGCGTATAGCGCTTAACTTAAAAGCAATCGATCATGAACTTGCTATTGTTAACCTTTTAAAATCGGAGCAGCTTGGGAAGGAATACTTAGCGACTAATCCGCAAGGCTTACTACCTGCACTTGAAACCGATGATGGTGTTTTAGCACAATCACTTGCAATACTTGAGTGGCTTGATGAAACTTATCCGCAATCGCCATTAATTACAGGGACTGCGTGGCAAAAGTCGCAAATAAGAAGCTTAAGCTTTGCCATTGCTTGCGATATTCATCCTGTTAATAATTTACGCGTGCTGAAGTATTTATCAAACGAATTAGGTGTTGATAACGAGGCTAAAAATAAATGGTATCGACATTGGATAGAAGTGGGTTTTGAAAAAATAGAACTGATGCTAAACGAAAATAATGACTACTGCTTTGGTAACCAACCAACACTTGCTGACATTTGTTTAGTGCCGCAAGTATTTAATGCAATTCGTTTTAACGTAGATATGAGCGCTTATCCAAAAATTGCAGCCATTTACGAGCATTGTAATAAATTAGCTGCATTTAATGACGCTGCACCGCAAAATCAACCCGATGCAAATTAAGCTAATTTAGATTAACTTTGTAGCGCGCTATGAATAACCGTAACGTGCTCAATTAAATCTAAGCCCAGATCGGTTAAATATCCGCCATCTGGGCTATCTATAATCCCTTTTTCAAATAAACGTTGCGCTGCGCTAAGTAAGCTTGGCTCTGCGTCTGAATGTAATTTAATACCCTGCATTTTACTGTCGCGAGGAAACTTTGCTAATAGTGTGAATTCTTCGATCATTGTTTGATTAAATTGCATTGTGTGCACCTTTTTATTGTTCTGTGAATAACTAAGTTTATACTTAAAATCACTTTGTGTACTTTACACTAGCACGTTTTTTAGCTTAATGTATTATTTTTAACCCTCCCTATTTAAAGGCCTCTAATGCGTAACTTTTTAATTCTATGCTTTTGTTTTAGCAGCTTATCGTATTCAATACTTAGTGAAGCAACAACGCTAAAAACCCATTCAATTATTGATGCAAACCAGTTTGTAAATGAAGAAGCTAACTGTTGGTACGACAACAAACGCTATAGCGAAGGGGCATTAATACAAGTTCACTCTTTTACACTTTTGTGTGGTGCTAAAACACCCCAACACAGTAACAGCCAACTCATTTGGCTTAAAATAGATAAGCAAGGTAATGCTATTTACCCAACAGCTCCTAAAACAATCACTGTGAATTAGCGCTAAAAGCTGATTTAAGCTACAATGCATGCAGTTTAAATAAGTAGTATGGCTATGAATAATCAACCTAAAAACCCTTTACATGGGGTAACATTAGAACAAATACTTGTTGAGTTAGAACAACGACTTGGCTGGAGAACACTTGGCGAGCAAGTAAAAATTAAATGTTTTACTGATCAACCCAGCATTAAATCGAGTTTAAAGTTTTTGCGTAAAACGCCTTGGGCTCGCGATAAAGTGGAAGCACTTTATGTTCACACTATAAATAATAAGCCTATTCGTAGACCAAAAAGTGCACCAAGAGAAACATCTTCTCAAGCGCCTGATACAACAGGGTTTGTTTGGCCATCAATTAAAAAGTGATGTAAAAAAAGGAGCTAATTTAGCTCCTTTTTTGATTATAACTAACGCGATTTATTGCTCTTTGCAAATCACATTTAATGAAGCCGGCTCAATAGTAATAACTAGTTTTTGAGCGGTTTTAACTTCACCATCTAGTACGTACTTAAGCTCTCCTTCGCCTGTAACCTCTACTCTTTTGGCATTTGTATGATGAGAGTTTATAGCTAAATGTGTTTGCGTTAAGCTACTAAACATCAGCTCTGCAATACTTAGTACTGTGGTTGAATCTTCATTATTTGGTGTTAACCAATTTATATCGAGTAGCCCGTCACTATGATCAGGTTGCCCGCCACCTTGAGCCAATAACGTTGTAAAAGGCGCAGCATTGGCCACAATAAAACTATTAGTACATATTTCTTTTGGCTCATTATCATCGAGTTTTACTTTAAGTAACTGCGATTTTTGCTCGCCAAACGCTTCAAAAAAACCATTTAAATAGGCAAGTTGCCCCGACTTATTTTTCGACTCTCTATCTGCTTTTTCTATCATTGATTGCTCAAAACCAATACCCGCGAGCAGTAGTACTAATTCATTATTACAATAAGCAGTATCTATTATGCTTGTTTGACCATCTATAATTAAGTCACAAGCCTGTTCAACAGGAATAAATTTAGAAGTAATACCCATCAATACATGCGCAAGGGCGTTTGCAGTCCCCATAGGGATGATGCCTAGTTTACATTGTGTATTTACAAGTACGCTTGCAACTTCGGCCACCGTACCATCTCCCCCGCATGCGATAATAATATCCGGATTTTGCGCAATTTCCTGTTTAGCCAGCTCAATACCGTTAACTTCTTTTGTAGTAGTGAGTACTTTCAGATCGTAATAATCCGATAGCCGCGCAACAATTAAGTGCTCTTTTTCTTCCCATAATCGTGTACCAGATACAGGGTTTGCAATTAAAACGGCTTTGTTTTTAATCAGTAATTCGCCTTTTTTATGTCGCTTAGCTAAATGGCGAAGTTGATGCTTATTTAAATTTGCGGTTTCGCGGGTTTCTTTTATTTGTGCAAGTACTTCATGCACATCTGCATTTTTGTTTTGGCTCAGTAAATAAGCCGCCATGACAAAAACAGAGCGCCCACGCCCTAAAGCACAATGAACGACTACGCGATGGTCTTCTTTAATATGGTGATGAATCCAATTAATAGCCTGATTTAACTGAGAATGGGTAGGAATACTATGATCGAGCACCGGAATGTTTAAATAATTAATATTCTCTTGTGTTGAACTCCACTCGAGTCCGTCGAATTCACACGTAACATCTAAAATCGCCGTAATCCCGTTATCTTTTAATGTGTCTATATCTGAGGGAAATAATCGGCAAGCTAAAAATAGGTTTTCGTTTATTTGTTGAATGGGCGGCACTTTATCGCGCTTACGTGACCAGGCATTATAAATTTGCACACCGAATAAAAATGGCACAAACGCCCACCGTATATAAAATGGGATCACCCCATTTTCACGCTTTCTAAATATTTTTGCTGTATTAAAAATATACGCGGTACTCACTAATAAAAGTGACAGCGCAGTCCAATAAAAAACAATAGCAAAATAGACAGAGTTCACTTCCCAACCAATAAAAATAAGCAGTAGTGCTAATAGTAAATAACTAATTGCAGCCCACATAGTCTCTCCTTTGTGAAAATAATGCCGATTTATAATCTTAATTTAAACGGCTTTAAGTAGTCTTTTGCAAATATCACGCCATATAAATGCCATTTAAAATTCAAACGCGAACAATAGGCCATTGATATATATAGTAATTAATAAACTAAAATCTACTACAGACCGCTCTTTGTGCATTTTTTACAAACATGTGAATAAATTATACTTACACGTCTAAATTTCAAACACTGATCGATTATTGCTTGTACTTACGTATAAAGCAGCTAATCTAAAAGGCAATTAAATTTTTTTGCATCCAAATCACACCCTCAACCGTTTACTCAATGATAATAAGAAAAACAGGACCCCTATGGATAATGATGATTTACTCCCTCTTTTGTGCGCAACAGCACAAGGAGACAAAAATGCTTTCTCAAGTTTATATCAACAAACTAGCGGCAAACTTTTTGCTATTAGTTTAAACATGCTCACAAATAGAGCCCATGCTGAGGAAGCACTACAAGATGCTTTTATAAAAATTTGGCATAACGCATCTGAGTATAATGCTTCAAAAGGCACTGTTATAAGCTGGATGATAAGTATAGTAAGGTATAGAAGCCTCGACTCGCTGCGCTATCACAAAGTACGAAAAGAGCAGTCGTTAGGCGATGACGAATATGAGAATGAAAGCATCGACGTTACTTACGATGAAGAAACAAAACTGGTTAATTGTATCGAACAACTTGAGCCGCAACAAAAACAAGCTATTCACTTAGCTTATTACAAAGGGCTGAGCCATAGCGAGTTAGTGGATCATATCGAAACGCCATTAGGTACGGTTAAAAGCTGGATCAGGCGTGGGCTCATGCAGCTACAAAGGTGTTTAACATTATGAATTATAATAAACCCGAACTATTAGACGCACTTGCTGGGCAGTATGTGCTTGGCACGCTTAGAGGGCTTGCCCGTAAGCGTTTTCAACGTCTGTTGCTCAGTTCAAACCAAGCACGTGAAGCAACAAGTATGTGGGAGCAAAACCTAAATAACTTGGCCAGTGCTATTACACCGCAAACGCCACATGACGATGTATGGATAAATATTCTACAGCGCATTGAAAACAGGCCACAAACAAGTAAAACGGTGATACATACTAAGCCTTCTATTTGGCGTACATGGTCTTTTGTTGCAACAGCTGCATGTATTGTTTTAGCCTTTTTGATTATTCAACCTTCTACTAATGTTGTTCAAACACAACAAATTGCCTTGGTTCAAAATCAAGACAAGCAATCATTGTGGTTTATTGATGTAAGTGAGCAAGGGCTTTCAATTAAAGCCAGTAGCCAATTGGTTGCCCAAACCAATAAAGATTACGAGCTGTGGATGATTTTAAAAGGGCAAGATGCACCTATTTCATTGGGTTTACTGCCCAAGCAAGGTAGCAAGATATTATTAAAAGATAACCGTTTTAACGCAAGTGATATTGCATTACTAGCAGTGAGTTTAGAACCTATTGGTGGTTCACCAAATGGATCACCAACCGAGGTGTTATACACTACAGAACTTATACTCCTGTAGCTCTACTTTTATAGCCTTTTATTAGCTGCTTACATTAAGCAGCTAACCTTTCCTTAAAGTTTTTAACAAAAAATAAAAACATTTTAACTTTTTTGCATCCATACTGAACTCTCACCCGTTATTAACTACGACTTCAATCAAAACTAAAGGACAAAGTCATGAAAGCTTTAACTCCATCAATACTCGCAGTAGTAGTATGCAGTACGTTTATAAGTGCACCAAGTGAAGCATCTAGCCACAGAGAAGCGCCAAATATAAGCCGTTTCCCGACTTTAGATTCTACCGATTTTTATGTATTTAATAGTTACGAGCAAGGTCGTGATGATTACGTCACATTAATTGCTAATTACATCCCGCTGCAAGATGCATACGGCGGTCCTAATTACTTTGCAATGGACCCAGATGCTACTTACAGCATTCATATAGATAACGACGGCGATGCTGTTGAAGATATTACATTTGCGTTTAACTTTAAAAGCATGCTTCCTAATGATAACCAAGGTGTGCAATTAACTGTTGGACCTGAAGGTAATCAACGCACCGTGTCTGTACCGCTTAAAAATGTAGGCGGTGTATCTGCCGGAGATAACAGCGCTGCAAATTTTAGCGAATCATACACAGTAAGCATGATAAGCGGCGCGCAGCGTACTGGCGAAACAACGCTATTAAATAACACTGCATCAAACTCCAGCACATTTTCTAAACCGCTTGATTATGTGGGTAATAAAACATTTGGTTCAATGAGCGATTATCAAACTTATGCTGACCAATTTGTGTATCAGGTTTCAATTCCTAACTGTGAGAGCATGGCACAAGTTTTTGTAGGACAGCGTAAAGACCCGTTTGTAGTTAACCTAGGTAAAACATTTGATTTAGTAAACTATGTACCTGTAGAAGGTGATAGCGCCCCTGGTGCTGGTGACGGCGGTGGTTTTCCAGGTGGTATAACGCAATCAGCTGATAATGACGACCTTGCAGATAAAAACGTAACATCAATCGCTATCGAAATACCTAAAAGCTGTATTGTCGGTGAAGGTAACGGCGTAATAGGTTCGTGGACAACAGCAAGCTTACCTCAAGCACGTGTATTAAACCCCAATGCTAAATTTGCTAATAATGCGGTAAACGGTGGTGCATTAACTCAGGTTTCACGCCTAGGTAGCCCGCTTGTAAATGAGCTTGTAATTGGCATTAAAGACAAAGACACATTTTCTACTGCGCACCCTAAAGACGATGCACAATTTTTAGATTATGTATCTCACCCAGCACTACCTGAGTTATTAAACATTTTGTTTAAAGATGCTGTTAATACGACCCTTGGCGCAAACTTAGAAACACTGGCACCCACTAACTTCCCGCGTACTGATTTAATCACTGCATTTTTAACGGGTTTTGCAGGCGTTAATCAGCAAGCAACTGTAACACCTTCAGAAATGCTGCGTTTAAATACAGGCATTGCAGCAACAGCGCAAGCTGATCAATCTGCATTTGGTGTAGCGGGTAATGATTTAGCCGGCTTCCCAAATGGTCGTCGCCCGGGTGATGATGTGGTTGATATTGCACTTCGTGTTGTGATGGGTCGTTTATGTCATCCGATTCCTGTAAATGGTGAAGACACTGATTTAGGACTTTGTGCACCAGAGGATGCTAATACAGGCACAGTGCCATTTACAGACGGCGCACCTATTGATGCAACAATGATGGACTCAACATTCCCATACCTTGCAACACCACTTGCTGGCTCTAAATAAGGAGTAAAATAATGCGTAATTTAAAAACTACCCATATTTGTGTTCTCCTCAGTGCATTAACATTGGGAGCATGTAGTAGCGATGATGATAAAAAACAACCTACACCGGTTGTAAACACCGCACCTACAGCAAGCGATGCAATGCTAACAACACAAACTGAAGTAAGCATTACCGATATGCTTAACGCAAGCGATAATGATGGCGACTCACTTACTTACTCGTTAACAAGCGAGCCAATGCTCGGTACTGTTAATGTTGACAGTGATGGTAACTTTACTTATACACCTAATAAAGAAGCAACAGGTTCAGATAGCTTTATGTTTGGTGTAAGTGATGGCGTTAATTCGCAAGTTACTGCAACAGTAAGTATTACGATTGAGGCGCTGCAAGTTGACTTTGCTCAATTTGCAACCGATGCATTTAACCAAGCGCCAAATGCAGAGCCGTTAACTGTTAATGGTCGGGTGTTTACAAACACTGATACCGATGTTGATGGATTAATTTCTACAAGCGGTAACTAACCAAGTCATTAAGCTGACAGGCCATGGATGGCTTTTTTTCAAAGGATATTTATAATGCATTTATCAGTACTTAAACCCCTCACTATTATTGCTATTTGCTTAACCTCTTTCGCGGTGAGTGCGGCTCCTTATACTCCAAAAGATGACGCAGTTATTGCTAACAGTAATTCAACGCTTAGTGCTTCTCTGTCTGTTGAGGAAATAAATACATTAGTCACTAACAGCCAATATGTAGGCCAAACAGAGCGTTTACAGGGCCTACTTAAAACCCGTTTAGCCCAGCTATATAAACAAACACCCTCATCTCAAATTGGTTACTTATATGCTCGCGTTTTACAAAAAGAGCACCTTTTTGACGAAGCAATTAACGTTGCTAACAACGTTTTGATTAAAGAGCCACAGCATAGTAATAGCCATTTATTGCTAGCCAATATATTTATGACTCAAGGTAAGTTTGCACAAGCAAAAAAACACTGTGTCGCCTTAATTGGGCACGTAAGCACTATTACTGCTAGCACCTGTGTGCTAGACGTACAAAGCCAACATGAAAGCGTTTTAGACAGCTACCAAGCATTAGTAAAAATTATAAATAATAATCAAACTAGCCTAGCTACAAACCATGTTTTAAGTGAAATGAGCTATCGTTTAAATAACTACAAACAAGCATTGTCTCACTTACAAAGTGTAGATTTAGTTCAAGCCCCTGTGAGCCTAATTGTTTTATGGGCCGATATTCAAATTGCTCTAAACCAACCACAACAAGTATTAAATACATTAAGCGTACTGCTTCCTGATAAAGGTAATTTAGAAGATGCTATTTTGCTAAGACTTTCAATCGCAGAAAAAAAACTGAATAAACGCGATAAAAAATGGCAAAATACAATGGCGCAAAGAGTTACGCTACGAGAGCTTCGTAAAGATTCTTTTCATGCAAGTGACTTAGCTAAATATTACCTTGATGTACAACCAAATCGCGAAAAAGCACTTTACTGGGCTCATATTAATTGGCAGCAGGCTAAAATGAGCACCGATGAGCAATTACTGATTCAAGCAAAAGCGATGCAACGAGATACACTATGAAAACGCCTTATCTATTTATACTCACTTTAATGCTGTGCATTTTTTCAACTTACAGCTTTGCCCATCAACTAAGTACAAGTTATATAACCTTAAATAGCGAGAACAATAACGACACCAGCAAAAATCTATACACGGGTACCTGGCAAATAAATATTGCCGACTTAGAGCACGCAGTGCCTCTGGATTTAGATAAAAACGGCCAAATTTCGTGGACAGAAATAAAAGCAAAACGTAGCTCAATTAATAACTTCATTAAAGAAAATTTAAATATCACGCAAAGCGCGCAAATATGCCCTTTAAAAAGTGAAGGTATCTATCAGCTAGATAACCATTTTAACCAACCTTATTTAGTGATTCCGCTGCAGTTTAGCTGTGATGACAATGAAGCAATCACCCTTTCCTACTCCGCTTTTTTTAAAACTGATGCTAACCATAAATCCATCGTAAATATTAACGGTGTATCTCGTGTATTTAATATCAATGAGGCACAACAAACGTTCAGCTTTGAACAAACAAGTTATTTAAGTACCTTTAATCAATACGTTTACCAAGGTGTTTTACATATTTGGATTGGTATTGATCATATTTTATTTTTAATCGCTTTGTTACTTACCTGTGTTTTAAAACGCAGCAATAAAGCATGGCAAGGTATTAGCTCTAAAAAGCACATTATTAAACACACAGCATGGATAGTAACCGCGTTTACGCTTGCGCACTCTATTACGCTTACCGCCACCGCTATGAACCTTGTATCACCAAATAGTCGCTGGGTAGAGCTTGGAATTGCTATATCGGTTTTATTTGCAGCATTAAATAATGTGTGGCCGTTGGTACTTCGTTTAGGTTGGCTTACTTTTGCTTTTGGTTTACTACATGGGATGGGATTTGCGAGCGTACTTGGCGAACTTGGCCTGTCGAGCGACTATCAACTGCTCAGTATATTGGCGTTTAATTTAGGCGTCGAAATCGGTCAACTTAGTATATTACTGATAGCCTTACCAATACTCATTTATGTACGACACTACACTTGGTATAAAAAATGGTTAATGCCAATGGGCTCCGTTGCTATCGCAATTGTTGCACTTCAGTGGTCAATCGAGCGTTTTTAAATAGTATAAATAAAAAAGCTAGCCAAAATATTGGCTAGCTTACTTTTTAGT
Organism: Pseudoalteromonas sp. SG45-1; assembly: GCF_014164135.1. NCBI lineage: Bacteria > Pseudomonadati > Pseudomonadota > Gammaproteobacteria > Alteromonadales > Pseudoalteromonadaceae > Pseudoalteromonas > Pseudoalteromonas sp. SG45-1. The sequence continues at coordinate 226,024 of NZ_JACJEP010000005.1, read as the reverse complement.
TATTTACTTTGAGCGTTACTGCGCTTTATCAAATGGCATCAGTAATGTTTTCATCGCAGGGCGAAGCGCTATGAGTACCGTTTCTTCGGTTAGCTCAGGGTAAAGTAACTTTCTAAGTAATAACCCTGCCATCATCGAAAAAATAACATTAATTCGGCTTTCAAGTTCACGCTCATCAATGTCTTTGAGCGCACTTCGCTCGCTTGTTAAAAGCTGCCTCATGCGCCCTCTTGCTTGAATATCGGTTTCACGCAAAAGAGTAGCAACTTTAATATTACGACCCGCTTCTGCCATCATATCTAAATCAATAACACACGAGCCTGTATCCATGTGTCTTTGCACGCCAATATTTAAGCCATCTAAAAGAGCCGCCAAAACATCACCAGGGTGATCTTCAAACTTTTGAAAGATAGAGAACATTTCTTCCATGTCTTTTTCAATAATGCTTTCTATAATAGCTTCTTTGCTTTCAAAGTAATTATAAATATGCCCTGCACTCATCCCTGCCGTTTTAGATATTTCTGCCATACCTGCACCGTGGTAACCTTTACGGCGAAAACACTCTGCAGCAGCTGTTAAAATTTGCTCACGCCTAGCAAGTGCTATCGCGGGATCTGTTTGCCTTTTTGCTTTAGGCTTCATGTTCAACTCCACTACCAAGTCATAAACTCAGTAAAGCAAGAGCTATAAATAGTCTCGCCATATAAATATGTAATGCGGCTTTAAAAGCCGCAAATATTATTTCTCTTCCTGAGTTGTTTCACTGGCTACATTCCATCCGCCACCAAGCGCTTTGTACAAGTTAATTTGACTCGCAAGATACGCTTGCTGACCCGCAATTAACTGCTGCTGCGCGCCGTACCACGTACGCTGAGCATCAAGTACTTGCAAGTAGCTATCTGCGCCTTTTTCGTAACGCATTTTTGATAAATCAAACGTGATTTGTCGACTACTTATAAGCATATCAAGGGCACTTAATTGCTCTTGGTAACCTTCTCTGTCAGCAAGTGCATCGGCAACTTCGCGAAACGCATTTTGAATTTTTTGCTGATACGTTGCCACTGCAATTTCTTGATCTGCTTTTGCTACATCAAGATTTGCTTGGTTACGTCCCATATTAAAAATAGGTAAGCTAATTGTCGGCACAAAACTCCATGTCCCAGAGCCTGAATCAAACAAGCCACTTAAGTCACTTGAAGCAGACCCCGCGTTGGCTGTTAAGCTTATGCTTGGATAAAACGCCGCTCGAGCAATACCAATATTGGCATTAGCAGCAAGCATTAAATGCTCAGCGGCTTTAATATCAGGGCGCTGTGATAGCAGATCAGACGGTAAACCAACGGGTACTTCTGGCATACTGATCAAGTTAGTCAGGTCTTTATTAGGCAGTAAATCAGCTGAAACAGATTTACCTACTAATAAATCTAAGGCACTTTTATCACGCTTTAACAAACGTTTGTACGTTGCTATGTCTACTTTTGCCGTAGCAACTGTGCTTTTAAGCTGCTCAAGGGTAATTGAAGACGTCGCACCTAAATCAAAGCTTTTTTGCGTAAGCGATAATGACTCTTGCTGAGAGGTAAGCGTTTCTTTTGCAAGCTCTAGCAGTTGCAAATCAGTTGCATAATTTAGCCACGCATTTGCCAACTCTGAAATTAAAGACACCTGCGTGCTGTATTGGCTAAGCTCTGTAGAGTATAAGTTTTGCAGTGCTTGCGCTGATTGATTGCGTACTTTGCCCCAAATATCTAACTCGTAAGAGGTAATACCCACTGTTGCACTGTATTGCGAGCTAATAGCTGCATCGCCAGTACCTGATAAGTCAGCCGGTAAACGCTGGCGCGTACCAGATGCATTTAAATCAAGGGATGGATACAAAGCAGAGTCTTCAATTTGATATAAACCACGCACACGCTGCACATTAAGCACTGCAATTTGCATGTCTTTGTTATGCTCAAGGCTTTGACTAATTAACGTTTGTAGTTTTTCGTCATTAAAAAACTGCTGCCAATTTAATTGCTGCGCAGCGGTTTTCCCAGTATCTGATGCATAAGCATCAGATACTGGTAGAGCAAGGTCTTTTTGCTCAGGCGCTAATTGGCAACCACTTAGCACCAATAAAGCAATTGCACTTAGGCTGAATGTTTTAATGCTCATTCTGCGCTCTCCTTCGTTGTCTCGTTAGCTTTGCCAGGAAATACACGGCGCACTAACACAAAGAATAACGGTACAAAAACAACAACTAATATTGATGATGCAAGTGTGCCGCCAATAATCGAAATACCTAACGCATTTTGCGCACCAGAACCCGCGCTTGAGGCAATAGCAAGCGGTATAACACCACAAATAAAGGCCATCGAAGTCATAAGTATTGGACGCAAACGTAGGCGAACAGCTGCAATAGCCGCATCAACTAAGCCAAGCCCTTCTTCCATTTTATGAATCGCAAACTCTACAATCAGTATCGCATTTTTAGATGCCAAACCAATGGTTGTCAACAAGCCTACCTGCAAGTAAATATCGTTAGATAAGCCACCGCCAAGCGCTGCCATAATCGCACCAAATATACCCAGTGGCACAATCATCATTACCGCAAACGGTACCGACCAACTTTCATAAAGCGCGGCTAAACATAAAAATACAAACAACAGCGATAAGCCATATAGTAGAGGTGCTTGACCGCTACTAGAGCGCTCTTGGAATGAAATACCGGTCCACTCAGACGAAATACCATTTGGTAATTGTTTAACTAAGCGCTCCATTTCATCCATTGCTTGGCCTGTACTGTAACCTGGCGCTGCACTACCTTGAATTTCCATTGCTGAAAAACCATTGTAACGCTCTAAACGTGGCGAACCATACGTCCAGTAGGCACTAGCAAACGCTGAAAACGGCACCATATCGCCATTATCATTGCGCACATACCACTTATTTAGATCCTCAGGCACCATGCGAGATTGTGCATCACCTTGCATATACACTTTTTTCACTCGACCACGGTCAATAAAGTCATTCACATAACTACTACCCCATGCTGTCGAAAGTGTACTGTTAATATCATTTTGCGACACGCCAAGCGCTTCGGCTTTTGCCAAATCTGTATCAAGTTGTAGCTCTGGCATATCTTCTTGTCCATTTGGACGCACGCCCGCTAAAATTGGACTTTGGCTTGCTAAACCTAATAACTGATTTCGTGCAGCTAAAAGTGCCTCATGGCCAAGGCCTACACGGTCTTGTAAGAAAATATTAAAGCCATTAGCAGTTCCCAGCTCAACAATTGCAGGTGGCGGAAAGGCAAAAACAAATGCTTCTTTTATCGTTGAAAAGTAGCCCATCGCTTTACCTGCAACACCTTGAACAGATAACTCGTCACGCTGACGCTCATCCCAATGTTTAAGATTTACAAAGGCAATTGCTGAGTTTTGGCCAGAACCTGCAAAACTAAAACCAGTCACGGTAAAGATACCGTTTACTGCTTCAGATTGATCGTTTAAAAAGTGGTTTTCTACCTTTTTAACAACCTCAAGCGTTTGTTGTGTTGTAGAACCCGCTGGTAATGACACTTGGTTAAACAAAATACCTTGGTCTTCGTCAGGCAAAAATGCCGTTGGCAAGCTTGAGAATACATAAACCATACCGCCCACAATCACGCCATAAATAAGTAAGTAGCGTTTAGAGTGAGTAAGCATGCGCCCTACAAAGCTTTGTGCACCTGAATTTGTTTTATCAAAACCACGGTTAAAGCCTGTAAAAAATCGACCAAATAACGTGTCATTGTTATGTACATGGCTTGGTTTTAAAAGCGTTGCACACAATGCTGGCGTTAAAATAAGAGCCACTAAAACAGATAACCCCATCGCCGATACGAGTGTTATAGAAAACTGACGATAAATTATACCGGTAGAGCCACTAAAGAATGCCATTGGAATAAATACCGCAGAAAGCACCATGGCAATACCTACCAGCGCGCCTTTAATTTCATCCATAGATTTACGTGTAGCTTCAAGTGCCGAGAGTTTTTCCTCGGTCATTAAACGCTCAACATTTTCTACAACAACGATTGCATCATCTACCAATAAGCCTATGGCAAGTACCATCGCAAACATCGTTAGCGTATTTATTGAATAACCAAAGGTGTATAAAATACCAAATGTACCTAGTAAAACTACAGGTACGGCAATAGTTGGAATAAGCGTTGCCCTAAAGTTTTGTAGGAACAAATACATCACTACAAAAACAAGTACAACAGCTTCAATTAATGTATGAATAACTTTTTCGATAGATAACGATACGAACGGCGTTGTATCGTAAGGTATTACCGCATCTAACCCTTCAGGGAAAAACGGTTTTAGCTCTTCAATTGCTTTTTTAACGCCCTCTGCGGTATCAAGTGCGTTAGCACCACTGGCTAATTTAATACCTAAACCTGATGCAGGTTGCCCATCGTAACGAGCTACAACGCGGTAGCTTTCACCGCCAAGCTCTACTTTAGCAACGTCCTCTAGGCGTACAAAAGAGCCATCTGGATTGGTTTTAACTAATATTTGTTTAAATTGCTCTGGCGTTTGTAATCGGCTTTGCGCCGTTACTGTTGCATTAAGTTGCTGACCATCAACGGCAGGCATACCGCCAAGTTGACCGGCAGATACTTGTGCATTTTGCGCACTAATTGATGCACTAATATCAGCAGGTGTAAGCTTATAATTTTGTAACTTTGCAGGGTCTAACCAAATACGCATCGCGTACTGAGAACCAAACAGCTGTACTTCACCTACGCCTTCAACACGCGAGACAATGTCTTGCACGTTTGATGAAACATAATCGCCAATATCAATATTAGTCATGCTGCCATCTTTAGACACAAAAGCATAAACCATTAAAAAGTTACGCGCTGATTTTGCAACTACCACACCTTGCCTTTGTACGGCTTCTGGTAATAGTGGAGTTGCTGTAGCTAGTTTATTTTGCACTTGAACTTGTGCAATATCAGGGTCAGTTTCAGCGCTAAACGAAAGTGTAAGCGTAGCAGAACCACTCGACTCAGACGTAGATGACATATAAAGCAAGCCATCAAGCCCTTTCATTTTTTGCTCAATAACTTGCGTTACCGTATCTTCAAGTGTTCGTGCAGATGCACCAGGGTACGTTGCAGTAATACTCACTGCAGGTGGTGCAATTGAAGGATACTGCGAAATAGGTAAACTCCTAATCGCCAAAATACCTGCAAGCATCACTACAATAGCGAGTACCCAAGCAAATATCGGTCTATCGATAAAAAATCGTGACATTAAAACTCTCCGTTATTGAGCTTGATCGGCTTTAGCAGACGATTGAATTTCAGATGGGTTCACAGGTGCACCAGGGCGGATTTTTTGTAAACCTTCAACTATTAACTTATCGCCATCACTTAGGCCATCAGTAACAAGCCAATCAGAACCAATAGTTCTATCTACTTTTAATACGCGGTTTTCTACTGTGTTGTCTTTACTGACAACCATTGCTGTTGGTTCGCCTTTTGAATTACGGCTAACGCCACGTTGCGGAGCTAAAATAGCACCCGCCTTAACACCTTCCACAATAGAAGCTCGGGCATACATGCCAGGCAGTAATAATTTTTCTGGGTTTGAAAATTTAGCACGCAGTGTTACTGAGCCAGTACTTGGATCAACGGTCACTTCAGAAAACTGTAATGTGCCTTTATGAGGATAAATAGAGCCATCTTCCATAATAAGTTCAACGTCAGTTTGACTAGCCGAATCGACAGTTAGAGTACCTGATGATAATGCTTTTTTAAGCTGGGTAAGCTCATTACTTGATTGTGTTAAATCGATATAAATTGGATCTAACTGAGTTACTGTAGCAAGTGCTGTACTTTGATTGGCACTTACAAGTGCACCCACTGTTACGCTTGATTTACTAATTTGACCACTAATAGGAGAAGAGACGTGGCTGTAATCGAGATTAATTTGCGCTGATTTTAACTGCGCTTTAGCTGTTAATAATTCAGCATTAGCTTGCTTATATGCAGCATCTGCTTCATCAAAATCTTGTTGGCTCACGGCTTTAATTTTTAAAAGCTCTTTATAACGCGATGCTTTTGATTTAGAGCTGGCAATGCTTGCCTCTGCGCGCGCTACGCTTGCTTCACTTGCTGCTAAGTCTGCTTCAAATGTAGCAGGGTCTATTTGATACAGTGCTTGGCCTTGTTTAACCTCATTACCTTCAACAAATAAACGAGATTGTACAATACCACTTACTTGTGGACGAATTTCAGCAATTTGAAATGCACTAATGCGACCAGGAAGTTCTTTTTTGAGAGTAAGCGCTTGGCTTTTTACTGTAATTACACCCACTGGGACAGCTTTAGGAGCTGAAGCTTGTGACTGCTCAGCAGCCTGATCACAACCAGTTAAAGCAACAGAACCGACGAGGGCTGATAATACAAATAAAGCGATGCGGGAACGCTGCATGTTAAATACCTTTTAGTTTAGAGTGAACGATCATTCTAAATTAAAATGCGCTGATAATGAATCTTAATAAGGAGAAATTTACACAAACTTACACTATTGAATACAATATACGCCTTAGGTAGCATTTAATGTTAATTTGATGAAAATAGAATCAAAGCTGTTTGAAAATAGAATCAAAGCTGTTTGAAAATAAAGCAATTAAACAGATTGAAATAACCACTCATTTTAAGCACAGAACTTTTAAATAGGCACAAAAAAGCCAAGCAAAAACAGCTTGGCTATTTATATAAACGACTATCTTACTTTTTTAAAGGGGGTTGTCGTTCTGTGGATTAATAACTCTTGAAACTAACAACTGCTCTACCCTAATGCCCTCTACATCAACAACTTCAAACTTAAAGCCTGAAAAAGTTAAATGCTCTGCACGTTTAGGGATTCGCTTCATACTGTAAATTAAAAATCCAGCGACAGTTTCATAGTGCATCTGATCAGGAAATTCTTCTATATCAAGTACCTTTGCTAAATCGGTAATTGGAGTTAACCCATCTACAAGCCATGAATTTTTATCGCGCTCTATAATTAATTCATCACCTTGATGAGTAATTAAATCCCCCATAAACCCTTTCATTAAGTCTTTAACCGTTACAATACCTACCGAAAGCGCGTATTCGTTTACGACAACAGCAAATGGCTTTGCTGCGCTTTTAAACGCATTTAAGGCTTCTGATAGGCTTAATGTTTCCGGTAAGTAAAAAACATCTTTATCAATCAGCTCATCGTTTATATTGGCGGCTTCGCCTTTTAGTACTTGTCGTAAAATATCTTTAGATTCAACAGAGCCATGTAATTTATCTAAATTTCCTGACACTACTAAAAAGTGATTATGAGGGTGGTCAATAATTTTGGTCGCAATATCATGGCTAGATTCGTTTAAATCAAAATAGACAATTTGGTCGCGTGGCGTCATTACGCTTGATAAAAACCGCGCTTCTAGGTCAAACACATTACCAATGAGTTCATACTCTTGCTTTTGCAAACTACCATATGCAGCACCCGCTTCCATCATGGCAACAATGTCCTCAGTTGTAACGTTGTCTTCTCGCTCAGCGGGCACTTTAAATAAGCGCAGCACAAAGTTAGTTACCCCATTAAAAAACATCACTAGCGGAGTTAAGGCAAAGGTTACCCAGCGCATTATTGTAACGACTCTAACAGCGACAGCTTCTGGCATGATCATCGCTAAACGTTTTGGCATTAAATCGGCGAACAAGATAAACAGAGATGTAATAGTAAAAAATGAGAATAAAAAGCTAATTTTTTCTAAGTGTGCACCTTGATAAAAAAGCACTAAAACACTTTCAACATAAGGCGATAAAGCCTGCTCGCCCACAATACCACCCAAAATCGCAATCGCGTTGAGTGCAATTTGGATCATGGCAAAAAAAGCCCCTGGATTTTCTTGTAGCTTTAATACCGCTGCTGCTTTTATATTTCCTTCATCTGCCATTACCCGCAGTTTTATTTTACGCGACGCTGCAATTGCTATTTCTGACATAGCAAACAACGCACTGATCAAGATCAATAAGCTAATCCCGATTAAATCACCCATTTAACGCTCCAATAAGTTAGCGCTTTTTTAAACAAAAAGCAGCTGGATTATAATCGGTTTTTTAAACGCAGCAATTTATATTTACGAAATATATTTAAGCTATTAATTTTCAATTATTTAAGAGGTAAAACAGTGAGTTTAAAGTGCTTAAATTTTATTAAAGGCAACTTTTAATTGAGAAACTAAAGCCGGATCCATATTTATATTACAGGCAAAAAATAACGGAGACTGAGTTGTGTTTAAATCAAGTAATGGTTCTAGTAACTCAAGCTTAGGCTCTGTTTTAACTCGATAGTTAAATTGCTTTTTGTTGAGGATAACAAAATCAAGTATATGGTGACGAGTGCTTATGAGTTTATCTATTTTATCTAGGCTATCGATGAGTAATAAATGCTTGCTTTCACTAAAGCCCCTTTCAAGCAAATAATGATGACTAAAGTTATCACGCAGTACTGCTATTTTGTATTTTTTAGCATCATTGAGGGTGTTTAACTTTATACCTCTGGATTTTAGACCATAAATGGCAGAGTCAAAGCTTTCCAGTTCGCCTACCCAGTTAAACTTACTTTCTCTATTAGGTAATCGAACAATCGAAAATATACAGGTGTTTTTATCGCGTAGCGCTGCATTGTAGGTTATGGCCCAACTATGCGCCAACATAGTGTAGTTTATACCTGTACCTTCTAGCGCTTTATGAACTTTTTCGACAGAGCGGCCAACGAGTTTGTTATCTTCATTAATATACTGAAAGTCCGGAAATACTTCCGTTACTATTGTAATTTCAGCTGCATCAACTTTAATACAGCTAATGAACAATAAAAAGATCAACAATTTCATCTAGCGAGGCCTCAACTAACTCATTATATGTATTTAATAAATATAGCTGAGGCTTTATGAACTGCTAGTTTTTAGTCATGTGATGCACACTTATACGCTGATAGTGCTAGTATTTATAGCTTCTACAGCTTACTTGTTCATTGCACTAATTAAAAAGGCTGAAATTTTAGCGCCTTCTCTAAGTGTCGTTTCTGAGCTTGATTGGCCAACTAAAGAGCTGTCGGTAAATGGCGCTATCTCCATAATATCTGCACCCGTAATAGGAAACTCATCCGCAATGGCTGATAAAATATCAAGCGCATGCTGAGGCGTTAAACCGTGATGCTCTGGCGTACCTGTGGCAGATGCAAACTCTGCATCAAGTGCATCAATATCAAAGCTTACGTATATTTCATCAACGTTATCGGCTTTTAACTGTGCAATAGCGTCGGCAGCAACCGCTGCTGCGCCGCGTTCAATGATTTCATGTGCCCAGTGCTGTTTAACACCAAAAGTATTTTCCCAATGCGCTTTAGGCTTGCCACTTGAGCGAATACCAAATTGTATTAAATGATGCGGCGCCGGTAAAAACTCTAGTATATGTGTACACCACGAGCCAAAACATAAATCAATACCTAAGCGCTCCACAAGTAAATCGGTATGCGCGTCAAAGTGAATAATAGCCGTGCGCTTACCTTGCTCACGTTTTGCTTTTAAGTACGCTTTAGTAAGTGGGTAACTAATTGAGTGATCGCCACCAATACCAAATAATCCTTTATCTTTAAACGTTGCGTAAAAACTGTCGCACACATCTTCAGTGATTGATAACGGGCTTACGTAATAGTCGTTATCTTCATCACCATATAAGGCTTTTTGGCAATTAGAAATGGTTGCATCATTTAGGTATTTGTCATGAAGTAAATGTGGGATCACACGTACATCACCCAAATCAAACGAATGACACTGCGGTTGCTGATCAATTAATGCTGAGCGTACAAACAGTGGCCCCCAGTTTGCGCCGCGTAATATCCCACCGCCACAGTCTGAACTAATACCTAACATAACGGCTTTATGTGGTGAGTTTGGTAATTCGTTTAAAGACTCGCGCCACAAATTATCAACGTTTTCAGTTTGTCCGTAAAGTTTATTACGCAGCGCGGCTTTGCGCTCTTTTGCAGTATTTACTGTGTATACGCCATCGCCCGGTGCGCACAAACAGTGCTCAACTTTGTTTTTAAATGCTTCAAATTGTGTGCTCATAATAAACTCCTTCGGTTTTTATTCTGTACGTAGCTAATTACTTTTGATTAGTTATGCAAAATCACTAAAAATGCCTAAACTTCAAATAAATGCCACTTTGCTAAATAAGTCAGTGCTTAATATAAGTAAACACGTTAGTTTTTACGTCTACACTACAAGATTAAACCATTGAATTTATTTGATATTAATGAAAATTTGTAATCATTCATTTAATCGTAGTTACGCGCTTGAGTGATACTTATTATGTCTGCTTGAACATGTCAACAGCGCAACAAGGCTACGTATATAAGTACTTGAGTGAATATTCATAGTTGGTGAATAAATCAAATTAGCCCTTAAAATTATTAAGGCTTTATTGGAAGAGTTAAGATAAAACGGACAATCGTCCTGTACTTGATAAACGTTTCTAGCAATCATGCTAGATTGACAACAAATTATTATAAAAGGCTTAGCTATGGAAAAGGTATTTCACTTAGGACTATGTATTGACGATCTTAAAGGTGCAAAACTTGCGATTGTACCGGGCGATCCAGATCGTGCAGCACGTATTTCACAATTCCTAGACAACCCAACCTGCCTTGCTCAAACTCGCGAGTTTCATGTTTATTTAGGTCAATTAAACGGCCACTCTGTGGTTGTATGTTCTACAGGTATTGGTGGTCCATCTACGTCGATTGCAGTAGAAGAATTAGCACAACTTGGCGTGCGTAAATTTTTACGTATTGGTACAACCGGTGCAATTCAGCCACACATTAACGAAGGCGAAATTTTAATTAGCCAAGCGTCTGTACGTTTAGACGGTGCAAGCCAACATTTTGCACCACTTAGCTACCCTGCTGTATCTGACTTTTATGCAACACAAGCTATGGTACAAGCATGTAAAAACCTAAATATCGATTTTCATATTGGTATTACTGCATCAAGCGATACATTCTACCCAGGGCAAGAGCGTTACGATACGCACTCTGGTTACGTTCCTAAATCACTACAAGGTAGCTGCGAAGAGTGGCAAAAATTGGGCGTGATGAACTACGAAATGGAATCGGCAACATTATTTACTATGTGTGCAGCCCTTGGATTACAAGCAGCATGTGTAGCAGGCGTACTTGTTAATCGTACTCGCCAAGAAATACCAAATGTAGACCACGGTGAAATTGAGCGTAAATCTGTAGCAGTAGTATTAGAAGCAGCTAAAGTATTACTTGATTAATACAGGTTATAGCAGTCAGTGAGTGAGTTAATTCGATAGAATGGCTCGCTTTAATAAAGCACAGCTCCGGCTGTGCTTTATTGTATGCAAGCCACTATTTAAGTGGTGCGCTAATTACTTTAAGTGCTGGTAAATGCGTAAAACTGGCAAGTACAGCTTTTGCCACTTGCGACTGGTTTTCACGACCCGCTGTTTCGAGCAATGTTATTCCCTTCACCGTACTTTCGTTAAAGCTAAGCCCAGCTAAAAAGAACTGACTTAGTGCACTTTGTAGTGGCGATAAACTTGGACTGTAAGCTGCATTTTCGGCGTAACTTCCGTAAAAATCACCATCACTAAATGTACTTATTTTTACGGCGCTAAAGTTTTGGCTGTAAGGCACGTACGCATTAAGTGCAAAACGCGCAAGGGTTTCATCAAGGCCATCAAAGCTAAAATTACCTTGCTGTGGTTTTGGGTTAAACAAGCTAAATTCGTTACCTAAATCGGTAGGTCCAAATGAATGCGGCAGTAATTCAGCAAGTTTAAATTGCTGATCAGGAAGTAAAATATCAAACTCTTTCGCATCAGCGAGTTCGTTCATAAACTGGCGACAATACCCACAAGGCGCATCGCTAATCGCAATTTTAACTATTTTTTTAGCGCCGTTTAACCATGCGTTATTTATAGCCGATTGCTCTGCATGAACCACTAAACTCAATGCTTGATGATCAAACTCTACATTCGCACCAAAGTAAAAGTTTAACTCACCCTTTTCATCAAGCGCTTTAACAATTGCGCCTACATGAAAATCTGACACTGGCGCAACGGCATACTCAGAAGCTAAAGGTACTAAACCTTGTAGTAATACATCATCAGACACATTGAGTTGCGCGCATAACGCTTTAATATTATTAGAATTTAATATGCCACGTTGTGATTTTAATTGACTACGTAATGACGCTGTTTGCGCTACGCTTAATGTGAAGTGCGAATTTGTAAGTGCTGTATCTTGCTGTACAGTAAAAGTTGCTGAAGCCATAATATTTTTTAATTATTCAATGGCTAAGTAGTTTAAAAGGTTAGGGTGTTAAATACCAGCCTATTTAACGCAAAAAAAGGGAGCACATCGCGTGCTCCCTTTTAATACCAATAGGTATACCTAACAAAATAAAGTGTTAGCCGGTATTACGCATACCTGCAGCTATACCTGTCATCGTGATCATTAACGCATTATCAATGTCACCTTCGTTTCGTTTTTCCTCTGAGCGAGCACGGCGTAAAAGCTCAACCTGTAATAGGTTAAGTGGATCGGTGTACGGATTACGTAAACTAATCGACTCCTTAATCCAAGGTTGTTCGGCGAGTAGGCTTTTTTGTGGGCTAAGTGATTGCACCAAGCTAATCGCTTCTTGAAGCTCTTTACGAAGTGTTACACCCAATGGTTTGTACATATCTTCCACCAGCGCATTATCGTAATGCTCACTCAACCAGCAATCGGCTTTACTAAATACCATTTCTAGCATTTCTAGGCGCGATCTAAAGAATGGCCACTGTAGGCTCATTTCGTTGAGTGTTTCTGCGCCGTACTTATTAAGCGCAGCTTTTAAGCCAGTTAACGCACCTAACCATGCAGGAAGCATTAAACGGTTTTGGCTCCACGCAAAAATCCATGGAATAGCACGCAGGCTTTCAACGCCACCATTAGGATTACGTTTTGCAGGACGCGAGCCAAGCGGCAACTTAGACAGTTCAAGCTCAGGCGTTGCCATTCTGAAGTAAGGTACAAAGTTTTCATCGTGGCGAACTACATTACGGTAGTGTTCACACGACTCCTCACTTATTAGCTTCATTACTTCGCGCCACTGAGGTTTTGGTTCCGGCGGCGGTAATAAGTTACTTTGTAGTACTGCACCTGCGTAAATATTTAAGCTTTGCAGTGCTACATCGGGTAAACCAAATTTAAAGCGGATCATCTCGCCTTGCTCGGTTACACGCAAACCACCTTTTAACGAACCTGGCGGTTGTGAATGCAGAGCTTGTGCAGCAGGTGCCCCACCACGCCCTACTGTGCCACCACGTCCATGGAATAAAATAAGTTCAATACCACGCTCATCAGCAAGTTGTACTAGTTTATCCATAGCTTCGTACTGCGCCCAACCTGCTGCCATCATGCCGGCATCTTTAGCAGAATCAGAGTAACCAATCATTACATTTTGGGTGTTTTTAATGTGCCCGCGATACCAAACATTATCAAGTAATGTAGTAATTACATCACTGCCTGCGTTTAAATCGTCGAGTGTTTCAAACAAGGGTGCTACTGGTAAATCAAAGCTACAGCCGCTTTCTTTTAGCAATAATTGTACTGCTAAAATGTCTGATGCTGTTCGCGCCATCGAAATAATATACAAGCCAAATGTTTGTTCGTCTTGCTTAGCAATAACGTCAAAGGTGTCTAGCACTTCTTGAACATCAGGGCTTGGTTGCCAATGTTTTGGAATAAGCGGTCTGCGAGAGTTAAGTTCAGTAAGTAAAAAAGCTTGTTTATCTTGCTCTTGCCATTGGTTGTAGTCGCCTAAACCTAAATAACGAGTCAGCTCAGAAAAAACATCGCTGTGACGAGACGAGTCTTGGCGCACATCGAGTTTAGCTAAACGCAAGCCAAAGCTATTAATACGGTACAGTAAATCAAGCAATAATCCATCAGCAACTACTTTCATATTACACTTTAATAACGAGCGGTAGCAGACCTCTACAGGGTGCTTAAGCTGATTAATATCGGTAATTAAATCTTGTGAATCGCTACGCTTATTTTTAATTTTAGCGCCCAGGTGAGCCACGGTCTCTGCAACTTGGTTTTTAAGCTTTTTGATCACCGCTCTGTATGGTTCAAAGTCTTGACCTGCCAACTCAATAAGCTCATCACTGGCGTCTGACATAGATAATTCAGCGCATAACGTTTTTAAATCTTGAATATATAAGTTAAGCGCCATCCAACGACCGTGGTCAAGCACCTCTGCTGTAACCTGCGATGTTACAAATGGATTTCCATCACGGTCTCCACCCATCCAAGATGTGAACTCAATCGGGCTGTAATCTTTTGGTAGCTCTAAACTTAATTGCTCTTTAACATTGGCTGAAAATTCACGTAAAAAGCGCGGAACAGCGTGCCAAAGACTGTTTTCGATTACCGCATAACCCCATTTAGCTTCATCAACTGGCGTTGGGCGAGAGCGACGAATGTCGTCGGTATGCCAAGCCTGGCTAATAAGCTGTTCAATACGATTTAAAATAGCGTCTCGTTCTAGCGGTAAGTTATCTTTTCGCTCTAATGACGCTAAGCAATCACTTAGTTCAACATGTTTGTTAATAATAGTACGGCGCGTCACCTCGGTTGGGTGGGCGGTTAATACTAAGTTTATGTGGAGTTTTGAGAGTGTTTCGGCCAAATGATTACTATCTAGCTGGCCTTGTTCTGCTTTTGTAACTAACGTTTTTAATGTTTGAGTGAGAGGGTTTTGTTGACCAAGGCCAACGTCATTAAAACGCGAAACGGTATGAAATTGTTCTGCTACATTAGCAAGGTTTAAAAAATGATTAAATGAACGGGCAACCGGCAAAAGCTCTTCATCACTAAGCGCATGTAAAACGTCTATTAGCGCTTGTCTGTCGTCTTCATTACCACTGCGAGATGATTTAGATAAAGCCCGAATTTCTTCTACTTTATCTAAAATAGCTTGGCCTTGAGCATCCTTAATAGTTTGTCCTAGTAATTGCCCAAGTAAATTTACATTACCTCGCAAGGCGGCATATTGTTCACTCATTTCTCATTCTCCTTTGTTTCGTAGGACACTATTAATATCATCATGAAGAGATATTTAATAGATCCATTTGCAATGTCTTGTCGTAAAAAAGTATATATAAAATAATCACAAAGCAATTACATGATCATTTTTTACGATGGAAACTGCCCTCTTTGCAGCACCGAAATGCAGCAACTAAAACACGCAGACTCTAAAAATCTAATTACGCTTGAAGATCTTAACGCGAGCGACTTTAGTGAACGCTACTCGTATATTGATAAAGACAAAGCAATGAACTACCTGCAAGCCCAAAAGCAATCAGGTGAAATGATTTACGGGCTTGATGTAACGTACGAAGCATGGAAAATAGTGGGCAAACACAGCTGGTTGAAAATTTTTCGCTTGCCAATAATTCGCTTTTTCGCTGACTGCGGATACCTGTTATTTGCTAAGTATAGGCACCCCATCAGTCGCTTTTTAATGCCAAATACTCAGTGCAGTAACGGCCAATGTGGACTAAAAGCAAAAGGTGATAAATGAAAACCATTGTTTTATTCGGCGCAAGCAGTGCCATAGCAAATGCATATATAGAACATTTGCAAATAAACACGCCTACTCATCAGATTGTTTGTATTAGTTCAAAAAGTATTGAATCTGACTCTAGTGTTGTCCACCTGTATACTGACTACACAAAACAAAGTTTAGCGCGCGTTACTAATTACCTAAAAGAGCAAAATGCCGATATACAACAAGTTATTATATTCAATGGTACACTGCACAACGAAACCCATCTGCCCGAAAAAAAGCTGGAGGATTTAGACGCTGAATATTTTAGCCAACTTCTCAATTCAAACACCCTAACTCCCCTACTTTGCTTGCAGAGTATTTTGCCGCTCTTAACACATAAAACGCAGTGTACTATTACAGCACTCAGTGCGCGTGTGGGCAGCATTAACGACAATAAATTAGGCGGTTGGTATACGTATCGCGCCTCTAAGGCAGCTCTTAACATGCTATTTAAAACCGCAGCGATTGAGCTTTCACGCCGAGCTAAAAATACCAAGCTCGTTTTATTTCACCCAGGGACTACTGATACTGCGCTTTCAAAGCCATTTCAAAAAAACGTACCCGCTGGAAAACTCTTTACAGCTGAATTTGTAGCTAAGCAGCTTTTTACACTTACTTTTAATAACCCTCATTTAGAACTCAATGGTGAGCCTGCCTACTTAGATTGGCAAGGCGAAACCATACCGTGGTAAGGACCTTTAATGCATTTTACTAAAGAGCGCATAAACGCACTTGAAAAACACACTCGTACTCATTTAATTAATTCGCTTTCGGGTTTTAAAAGCGCCAACTTAATTGGCACGCAAGACCCACAAGGCAATACTAATCTCGCCATTGTTAGCTCTGTTATTCATTTAGGGGCTCACCCGCCGCTAGTTGGCATGATAATGCGCCCAAATAGCGTGCCTCGACATACGTTCGAAAACATAATCGAAACCGGTAGTTACACCATTAACCAGGTTAATAAAGCTATTTATAAGCAAGCTCATCAAACATCAGCCCGCTACGACAAAGGCGAGTCGGAATTTGCGGCGACAGGTTTAACGCCCGAATATTTAAATGACTTTGCAGCGCCTTTTGTTAAAGAAAGCCGCTTAAAGTACTCGGTTAAATTTGTAGAAAACCAACATTTAGCCATCAATGGCACAGAGCTTGTAATAGGTGAAATCACTGATGTGTATTTAGATGAAGTAGCACTTCAAAGTGATGGCTTTTTAGATTTACAGGCTATTGAAACGGTGGCAGTAACCGGGCTTGATAGCTACCACACAAGTAATAAACTCACGCGTTTACCTTACGCTAAAAAATAATATGCCATTTTAAGAGGCTATAAACTAATAGCCTCTTATCGCATAACATTGAATTTTACCTTGGTATTAATCACACTAGCTAAAAATCCAAGGAGAAAAATATGACCACCATCGGTATTGGTACACAATCAAGCGAGCAAGCGCTGGCAAGCCTAAGTAACATGACGCAAACGCTGACCCCTATCGCAGCTGACGAACATTTAGAGCGCATAGCCAAGGCTCAAGCGTATATGCTAGCAAACAACATAGATGCAATTTATTTAAACGCTGGCACCAACCTTACCTACTTTACAGGCATGAAATGGTACGCGAGCGAACGTATGGTTGGCGCGATATTACCCGCCCTTGGTGAAGTACAATACATTGCGCCTTATTTCGAAATTGGTTCACTAAACGGGTTTAAAGTAATAGATGGGCCTATTCATGGGTGGCAAGAGCACGAAAATCCTTATGCACTTTTTGTCGAAGTATTAAAAAAGTTAAACATTAATCAAAACGCAACTATTGGCATTGATGAAAGCGCACAATTTTTTATATTCGACGGCATTAATAAAGCACAAACGGGTTTAAACCTCATAAACGCCCAACCTGTAACGGCGCATTGCCGTATGCATAAGTCAGTTCATGAGCTTAGCTTAATGCAACGCGCGATGGACATGACCTTAGCCGTACATCAAGCCACAGCAAGCATGCTTTATGAGGGAATAACCACCACCGAAGTAGAAGCTTTTATTAAGCAAGCACACCAAAAAGTAGGTGCACCAGGTAACTATTTTTGTATTGTTTTATTTGGTGTTGCAACGTCTTTCCCGCACGGTGTTAAAGATGCCCAAATACTTAAAAAAGGCGATATGGTACTAATTGATACTGGCTGTAAAGTACACGATTACTTATCAGATATAACCCGTACCTATGTATTTGGCGAACCAACAATGCGCCAACGGATGTTTTGGGATCATGAAAAAGCAGCGCAAATGGCCGCGTTTAATGCAGCTAAAATCGGTGCCACCTGCGAAGACGTTGACGCGGGCGCACGTAACTATTTAGCAGCGCAAGGGCTAGGCCCGCAGTACCAAACACCGGGTTGCCCGCATCGAACGGGCCACGGCATTGGGCTAGACATTCATGAATGGCCATACTTAGTTGGCGGTGATAAAACCCCACTTGCCCCAGGCATGTGCTTTAGTAACGAACCAATGTTAGTTATACCCGATGAATTTGGCGTACGCTTAGAGGATCATTTTTACATGACCGACAACGGCCCTCATTGGTTTACACAACCAAGTTATAGTATTGACGACCCATTCGGGCTTAACGCTTAAAACTGAATACCTTCAAGAGCAGCTGCTTAGCTGCTCTTTTTAGTTTGGTATTGATAAAGTGCAGTTCATCCCAATATCCCCTGTTATACCAAAGCAATCCTCAAAAGGATAAATATGAAAAACTTTAAAATTGATATCGTTTCAGACGTAATGTGCCCTTGGTGTGTAGTGGGTTATAAAAACCTAGAAACTGCACTAGAGCAACTCAAAGACGAAATGAGCGCAGATATTACGTGGCATCCTTTTGAACTAAATCCAGATATGCCAATTGAAGGTCAAGACTTAAACGAACACTTAATGCAAAAGTACAACCTAACAGAAGAGCAAGGCGACGAAAATCGTAAAAACATGTTCGAAGCCGGTCAGCGTGCTGGGTTTACCTTTAATTTTGATGGCAAACGCATCATGATCAACAGCTTTGATTTGCATCGTTTATTAATGTGGGCACGTGAAGAAGGTAAGCAAACGAAGCTAAAACTCGCCTTTTTTGAAGCGCACTTCACAGATTTAAAATACTTAAACCAAGAAGAAGCGTTGCTCGACGTTGTTGAAAAAGTGGGTCTTGATAAAGAAACTGCGCGGGGTATTCTACATTCAGACAAATATGTACAAGACGTACGCCAAGAGCAAGACAACTTCAAACAAATGGGTATTACGTCAGTACCTACGTTTATCATAAACGATAAATATGCACTTACTGGCGGACAACCAAGCGACTCATTCATTCAAGCACTAAAACAAATTAGTGAAGAAGAAGCCAAGCAAGACGCTTAATACACAAATAAAGTTTAAAATTAAGAAAGGCTGCCCAATGCAGCCTTATTTCATTTAAAGGTCCAGCGTAAATTCACGCTTTACTATCTATGTAAGCCGATTTTTTTATAAGCTTTCATCACAAACCTCTTCCAATAAAACCTTATCACCTGCGCTACTATAAAAGCGCTGGCACTAAACGTGCATTATCTATTATGTGTCCTTAGAGAGTGTGCTGCGCGCTATTTTGTTTCAAGTTCCACGTAAATATTACAAGGTGCTATTAACTTCTTTCATACCGCTATTCACTCTCACTATTACTTAAGGGTTAACTAGTAACTAAATACGCATAAGGAGCAAGCATGGCTAAGTCAGCAACATTATACAGAATGGTAACCAATGAGCATATTTGCCCATTTGGACTCAAATCAAAAGATTTACTTAAGCGAAAAGGCTATAGGGTAGATGATAAACCGCTGACTTCGCGCGAAGAAACCGATGAGTTCCAACAAAAGCACAATGTTGATACCACACCGCAAACATTTATCGATAACGAGCGCATTGGCGGATATGACGACCTGCGCGCTTACTTTAATAAATCAGAGCCTGGTCAACAAGGTACTACTTATACCCCCGTCACGGCCATTTTTGCTGTTACCTTATTGCTTGCCTTTGCATTTAGCTACTCGACTGGCTTTGCACTTTTTTCTATGCATACAGTTATGCTGTTTATCGCGTTAACAATGGGCGTACTGGCTATTCAAAAATTACGCGACTTATACAGCTTTAGTAATTCTTTTATAACCTATGATTTATTTGCTATGAAAGTAGTTAGGTATGCTTATGTGTATCCATTTTTAGAAGCATTTGTAAGTATTGGCATGATTGCAGGGCTTTCAGCTTATATTGTTGCACCAATTTCTTTATTTATTGGGGGTGTTGGCGCCGTGTCGGTGATTAAGGCTGTCTACATAGACAGACGAGAGCTTAAGTGTGCCTGCGTTGGCGGTGATAGTAATGTACCACTGGGGTTTGTCTCTCTGACCGAAAACCTGTTTATGATTGCTGCGGGTATCTGGATGTTGATAAAATAAAAAGGCTTAATACTTAAAAGGTTGCATAGTGCAGCCTTTTTCTATACAGCGAAGGTTACTTCTTTACTTAAAAGTAAACTAAGTACGATAAAGTACTTTAATTACATGCCAGCCAAATTTAGTTTTAACTAGATGAGGCTCTAAAATTGCGCCTTTAAATGCAATTTTGTCAAACTGTGGAACCATTTGTCCGCGTCTAAATTCACCTAAGTCACCGCCTTTTTTACCCGATGGGCATGACGAATACTTTTTAGCTAAGGTCTGAAACTTTGCACCTTTACCTAATTGCTTAATAATATCTTCTGCAATTTCTTTGTGCTTAACCAAAATGTGAAGTGCATGTGCTGTGTTTGCCATGAAAAAAGCCTTTTATACCGTTAGCTAAAATTAAACGCGGCGATTTTAGCACAACCTCATAAACCTATCATCTACTTATACTGCAGTGTATTAACGCCTAATTTATAAATAATGTTTAGCATCCTCTGGGTTGGGTACTCTGCAATACTGATATTTTCCAAATAAGGTATAGCGGTTTAAAGCAACCCTATCGTATAACCAATTATTAAACCTATTTGGCAAAATACTAAATACGTTTGCTAGTTTGTATGGGTAACCTAGCTGCTTAACAACATTAAAAAAAGCATGGCTTTGTGTAAATGCTTTACCATTTTCAACAAGCACCATTGAAGCGTATTCACTGGTTGAAAAACCAAAGTGTGTTAACAACAGTTCTCCTTTTGGAGATTGCACGCTGCATAATTTAAAAATAGTAGTTTTATCGTGAGCAATAATAAAGTTACACCACGCGCTGCAAAGCTTACATTGCGCATCAAATAAAATAATTTTTTGGTTTTGCATTAATATAGCTGCATCATCGCTCATAACACTTTCCTTAAATTAAGTAATAAATTACTGCTGCACCGGCTTTTTTTGTAACTTGCGCTGCAAAGTACGTCTATGCATATTAAGTTGCCGCGCGGTAACCGACACATTGCCATTATTACTGTGTAATACTTGTTGAATATGTTCCCACTCTAAGCGCTCCGGCGACATAACCGCATCATCAATAACATTCGATGCCGATGACACAGGATCGGTGTTAAGCGCTTTTAATAATGTTGCCATATCAACCGGCTTAGTAAGGTAATCGTTTGCGCCTAAACGCATTGCCTCTACTGCGGTTGCTATACTTGCAAACCCGGTTAGTAAAACAATATGAGCTTGGGGGAGCAAACTACGCAGCGGCTTTATGAGTGTAAGTCCGTTATCGTCGCCTAGTTTCATGTCTAATAAAACAAAGTCGGGCAATAATTTACGCGCAGCAAGTAACGCATCACTTTGGTTATGCGCCACCTCACAGGCAAAGCTTTGTTTAGTTAAGCGCCTTGCCAGTGTGCTGGCTAAATTAATGTCGTCTTCAATTATAAGTAACTTCATGAGGCGTTATTCTCAATGTTTACAATAGCGAGTTTAACTTTGGCGACAGCACCGCCATCTGCATGGTTAAACAAGGTAAGTGAGCCATTTAAACGCTCAAAAGTAACATTTGATAAAAGCACAGCAAGCCCCATTCCCTGATCGCTTGGCATAAGTTGCCCGCCAAGCTCTACTAATTGCGATGATGAAAAGCCACGGCCAAAATCACGAATTAACAAATAAACGCATTCGCTATGTAAGTTATCTTGCTGCCAACTCAGCTCTAATTGAGTTTTACCTTGTTTTTGATTAGCGAGCGCGGCGTTTTGTAATAAATTTAAAATAGCAGGCAATAACATCGCATCACTCAATAGCGTTGCCGCAATAGGTGGCGTAATCCATTTAATGTGCTGATCAGGGTATTGCAGTAAAAGCGTATCTGTAATTTGCGTTTGCAGTTGCTTTACGGTGGTATGCTCTTGTGAATTTTTAAGACGTAATTGCTCTGAGAGTTTTCTAAAGTCGTTAAGTTGCGTACTACACTGAGTAAGCGGCGCTTGCATGTGCTTAACAATTGGGTTGTTTGGTTGCTCTTCTAATAACTCTTCAAACAATAGCTGTAAATTTGCAATTGGGGTCGCTAGTTGATGGGTGATTTGTGCAGCGGCCCCATCAAGGGTAACAAGCTGTTCATTACGCAATTGTTTTTCACGCACGTTTGCAATAATTCGCTCTCGCTCTTTAAGTGCCCGGCTCATTGCACCAATAACAAGTGCAATTACGCTAGCACTTAAAACAAAATTAACCCACATGCCAATAAAATGACTACTCATATTCATTTGATGCATACTGTGATCGGGCATCTTTATAAGTAGCAAACTGTATGCGGCAATGGCTAATACCGCAATATAAGCTAATCCTCTTTCTCGCAGCGTAACAGCAGCGATCATTATTGGGAGCAATAACAGCGAAACAAATGCATTAGTTGCACCGCCGCTTAGCGATAGCAAAACCGTTAAAAATAATACGTCTGCAGTTAACTGCATCAACATACCCAAAGGTTTAGCGCGACTCACATTACGATAAGCAAATAGGCTAATAAGCTGAAACACAGCCTCAACGGCAATAACTATAAGTAAAGGCAGTAATGCAATTTGATGTTCTAGTAAAAAATAAACGCTAAGTACCGCAATTAATTGCACGGCAATAGCGCCGCTTCGCAGCATTAATAATCGACTAATGGTGGGGTCGGTACGCATTAACAACAGGTTATTGCCCAATCAAATGTTTAATAAGGTTATTTTAACGGTTATATGATTTTTAATCATCATCCATCGAAATTGAAAACGGCGCACAAGGCGTTCCTTGGTGAAACACCATTTTCCATTGTTCATTACTTTTACGCCAAAGCGACATACGCAATGAATAATTAAACTCAGCGCGAGCAGAGCGCCTAAAAGCAGCTTGGTAACTAAGTTGCACTACATCATCGCTCAGCATTCGGCCCTTAAAATGCTGATTATAAAACTGTGGCACAACCTCGGTAGGTAAGCGGGTAAGTACTTGGTATTTATTAAATGTAGTGCCATTGGCAGCAATTTCGATAAATTCATCATCGAGTAAAGCATCTAATGCGCGCTCAGATTGGCGAACTTCTGGGTCTAGTAACTGGCGCTCAGCGTCAATCAAATGATTAAACAACGACACTTTTATTTTGCTGCTCATAACCTTCCCTATTGTTTATAAACTTGCCCAGCTTTCATAACAAATTGCACGTTTTTAAGTACGTCGATATTTTTAAGCGGTGAGCCATTCACACTGATAATATCTGCTTGTTTACCAACACTCAAGTCGCCAATGAGTGCGCTTTGCCCCAGCAGTTTAGCTGCATGTATGGTTGCTGATTTAATAGCTTGGGCTTCGCTCATACCATTGTTTACCATTAAACTAAATTCGTTAGCATTAAGCCCATGACGCGACACCCCAGAGTCTGTTCCAAAAACTATATTAACCTTGTTTTTCAGTGCAAGTTTAAACGAAGCCTGCATTTTCGGAGTCACTTCACGCACTTTGTCGGCTATTGCCGGTGGCATATTTGGGTTTGTAAGCACCTCTTCACTTACCGTTGCCCCCGCTAAAAGCGTCGGTACTAAATAAGCCCCCGTTTTTTTAAATAACTTTATTGCCTCTTTATCTAAATAAGAGCCATGCTCAATAGAATCTACACCGGCTTTTAAGGCCGCTTTTATACCTTGTGTACCGTGTGCATGGGCTGTAACTTTACGCCCTAAGTGGTGGGCCGTATCAACAATTGCAATCAGCTCTGCATCTGTAAGTTGTTGGTTAACACCAGCAGCGGTATTACTTAGTACTCCACCCGTGGCAGTAACTTTAATTACATCAGCGCCACTTTTAATTACCTCGCGTACCGCACGGCTACAATCATCCGCGCCATTACATATACCAATCCCGCCTGTAACCGCATCTGTAATATCTTTTCGATATCCGTGCATATCTGCGTGTCCGCCGGTAGGCGATATTGTATTACCCGCTGCAAAAATGCGAGGGCCGTTAATATCATTTCGCTCAATAGCGCGCTTTAGCGGAAATATTACTTTGTGATCGCTACCTAAATCACGCACTGATGTAAAACCCGCATCGAGCGTACGTTGTAAATATTTAATTGAGCGCAAAGCATAATCGGCATCATATTCTGTAGCCCAGCGGTGAGGGTTTGCTTTTGAATCTCGCTCAAACGTAACGTGAACATGCATATCAATAAGACCAGGCATTACAAATTGATTTTTAAGATTGATAATATCGGCATCAGGTAGGTTAAGTTCTGCTTTTGTGAGGTAGCCGTTTTTAATGGCTGTTATTGTATTATCTGTTATGACTAACGTTTGCTCTGTTTTTACTTTTTGATCTTCGGATGCAAGTAAACTGCCAGCATAAATAATTTTATGCTGCTGAGCAAAAGCCCCATTTGTTATTAATGCCAGCGTTATTGAAGTGAATGTTGTTATTAGTGTTGTTTTCATACTTGCCCCTTTTTTATACTAGCATTACCTTAAATAACCTGTAATTGCGAATATTTACGATACAAAACATGCTATAAACTAGTCTTGAAAGCCGTTTTTTGGTATAACTCCCCCATTAGTAACACATGTCAGACCACCTTAAGAGAACATACTATGCCTTACGCACATATCACTGGTTGGGGTAAATGCATTCCACCAGCAAGCATTAGCAACGATGAAATTAGTGAAATAGTTGATACCACCGACGAGTGGATAACCACGCGTACTGGCATTAAATCTCGCCGAGTGAGTCATGTAAGTACCGCTGAGCTGGCAACCGTTGCAGCTAAGCATGCTATTGCGTGCGCAGGCATTGATCCTAAAGATATTGATTTAGTGATATTAGCAACCTGTACACCTTCTACTGTTGTGGCAAATACCGCCTCACAAGTGCAAAAAAATATTGGTGCAACAGGCGCTGCCGCAATGGATACAAACGCGGCATGTTCGGGCTTTTTATATGCGTTGCAAGCTGCTACAGCACAAATTCAAGCGGGTATGATTAAAAAAGCAGTCGTTATTGCCTCTGAACGTATGACCTGGTACGTAAACTGGGCACGTCGCGACAGCGCTGTTTTATTTGGCGATGGCGCAGGTGCAGTAATACTTGAAGCTGCCGACACCCCAGCTGGTTTACTTGGTACCAAAACCGGTTGTGACAGCGAAGACCGCGATATTTTACACATCACCAACTTTGGTAGCGATTTAAATAAGTATGAGCCAATTGGTCCTTCTGATTTATTATTTGAAGGTCGTGAAATTTTTAAACGTGCTGTAAAAGGTATGAGTGAAGCCTGCGACGACGTACTGCAACAGGCCAACTTAAGCCTTGACGACATTAATGTACTCGTTCCACACCAAGCTAACTTACGTATTATTCAGGCTATTCAGCATCGCTTAAAAGTACCTGACGAAAAAGTAATGGTTAACATTGGTGACTATGGTAATACCTCTGCTGCGACTATTGCTATAGCGTTATGTGAAGCGGTTGAACAAGGGTTAATTAAACCGCATTCAAACATTATGTCTGCAGCATTTGGTGCAGGCCTTACGTGGGCTGCAAGTTACATAAAATGGGGCGAACGTGTAACGCCTATTAGTGTAAGCGATGCTGCTTTACCACCGTGTGATAAAACTGGTTTAGAGCTTGTAGCACCGGCCGTTAAAGCATGTAAAGAAGCCGAGCCTAGCTAACACAACATGTAATAAGCCACATTTAAAATGCACTTATTTAAGTGCGTTTTTGCTTTTTAAGGAATTAAATTTGAAACTTTTAGGTATTCATCACGCTGCTATAATTTGTAGTGACTATGCACGTTCTAAACACTTTTATAGCAATGTACTTAAACTTAACGTTATTAATGAGCACTTTAGAGCTGATCGTAATTCATATAAATTAGATTTAGCCATGCCCGATGGTAGCCAAATAGAGCTATTTTCGTTTGATGGTTCGCCCGAAAGACCCAGCTATCCCGAAGCACAAGGCTTAAGACATTTAGCTTTTAAGGTAGCGGATGTACAGATTGCAAAAACGTATTTAGAGTCGTGCGACGTAAACGTTGAGGATATTAGAGTGGATGAAATAACCGGAAAAAAGTTTACCTTTTTTGCCGATCCAGATAACTTGCCACTTGAGCTTTATGAGGTTTAAAGCTCATAAAGTTCAAGTTTTTACTATTGAATCAAAAACTTACTTATTAAAACGATTTTGTAAGTAGTTAAATACAGCACGAATACCTAATGCTTCACCACCCGTTGGACGACCTGGTAATGCACGTAAGTTCCATGCCATTACATCAAAGTGTACCCACGGTGTTGTTGGTTCAACAAATTCTTTTAAGTAAAGCGCTGCGGTAATAGCACCACCAAACGGTGTGCTTGCGCAATTTGCCATATCGGCTACATCACTTTTTAGTAAGCTTTTGTATTGCTCAAACAACGGAAGTTGCCAAACAGGGTCATGTACACTTAAACCGGCGTCAATAATCCCATTTGCTACATCGCGCTCTGTTGAGAAAAAGCCCGGAAGCTCCGTGCCCAGTGCAACACGACATGCACCCGTGAGGGTAGCAAAATCAATAATTAGCTCAGGATTATCGTTTTGCGCTTCGCTTAATGCATCACACAATACTAAGCGGCCTTCAGCGTCTGTATTATCAATTTCGACCATAATACCTTTGCGCGTTTTAATAACATCGCCTGGGCGAAATGCATTGCGCGATACTGCATTTTCAACCGCTGGTACAAGTACACGTAATCTAATTGGTAAGTTAGCTGCCATAATAAGCTGCGCTAGTGCAATTACATGCGCCGCGCCGCCCATGTCTTTTTTCATGTTACGCATACCAGAGCTTGGTTTTAAATCAAGTCCGCCTGAGTCAAAACATACGCCCTTACCGACTAGCGTAATTAATGGAGCATCTGTCGCGCCCCATTTTAAATCAAGTAAACGCGGTTTATTTTCGCTTGCACGACCCACCATATGAATAGTCGGGTAGTTTTGCTCTAGTAACTCATCGCCAACCCACTGTGAAAATTCGCCATTGTAAGTTGCAGCTAAATCTTCCATAACTTGCGATAAATGTTGCGGCATCATATCTACCGCTGGAGTATTAACTAAATCACGTGCAAGTGTAATGGCATCAGCTTGTTGGCTAATGCGTTCATATAACGCTTTATCGCTAATGGCTAATTGCGCCTTTGCCGTTGGCTTTTCTTTATATTCACTAAATTCGTAACCACCAAGTACAAACCCTAAAGCAACCTGCTCTACAAAAGCGCTGTCGCCTTGAATTTGATAAGTACCTGTAGGAAGTGTATTTGCTAAATTACCCGCAGCCCAAAAATCATCGCTGCTTTGCATTAGACAAAATACCTGGCTTAACTCGCCCGTTTTAGCATCAGGAATTAAAGCAACACCTTGCTTTTCAAAACCTGTATTAGTTAACCAATTTTGTATAAATGCAGGCTGCTGTGCTTGCCAGTCAGATAATTCGTTTTTAAGAATAAAAGATAAAGGAATACCAGAAGATGTATGACGTAGTAATGCACTCATTAAAAAGCTCATATAATATAAAAATGGTACTTAAGAGCATATCAATAAGCGCACCTAAAAGGTATCGCTAATTTGAAGGGATTTTAGCTACTTTTTTAAGCTATTTTTAGATTCTTGCTTTTGATTTTCTTGATCTATTTTAGCATCTAGTTCTTTAATAGATTTGTTCATATTAAACGAACTTGGCAGTACATCAACTCCTACCAAACTCCCTAATTTAACAACTAAAGGAATTGTAAGCGGAGCAAAAGGTAATACAGCAAATACACCGAGCCCTAACCCTTTTAAAATATCAACAAATTGCTCATTTGCGCGTTTTAACTCTTCTTTACTTGTGTGGCCTTGAGTGTAACGCCTATAAATAGAGAGCATTTCTTTAGTTTCTTGTTTTTCTTGGGCGAGTGCGATTTTAAGCGCCACCATAGCACGGCGAAAACGCAGCTGTTGGCGTTTTTTACTAATTTTAACTACCCGCCAAGGTGCACGGTGAATAACTTTATATAATCGCATAACTTTTATTTTCACACAGCAGCACAGGTTCACAAAGAATAATTTACTTTCAACACCCTTTAACTTACCCTTTGCACCAAATTAGTATTAAATACATACAACAATGCAGAATATAACAAATCAATTACCGCAAAAACCTGAAAAACCAAAATCGGATGAATGTTGCGGTGGTGGCAGTTGCTGTCCCTGCGTATGGGATGAATACAAAGAAAAATTAGCAGCTTGGCGGTACGCACAAAACATTGAAAACCCCACAAAAAAAGATACAAATAAATAACATTTAAATGCAGTTAGCGCATTAATATTCCCCTCAACAGCCTTATTTGCACTTATTTAGTTCATTTTAGTTTTACTTTGCACCACTGTTGCATTTTTTCTTAAATTGAATCTTTTTGTTATCAAACGGTTAATTAATAATTGCCCTTCCTGTTTTTTATCTATAGTCTGTAGATAGGACTTCACAAAAAGTAAGCTTAATTGATTAGGCTTTTGAGCTAAAACCTCAAACTTATGTGAAACAAAAAATTAAGTTAAAAACAAATGATGTGAAATTCACATCAAAAATAAGAATTATTCTAACTGGGGAAAATTAGAATGAAATTAAAAAGTAATGCGCTAAACCAAGCAATCAAATTTGCTTTAGCTACAACCACTGCAGGGTTATTTATTTCTGGATCTGCTATTGCGGCAGACGAGCAGGAACAAACTAAAGTAAATAAAAACGTTGAGAAAATTGCCGTAGTAGGTACGCGTTCAGCTCCTCGTTCAATAGGTGACTCACCGGTTCCAATCGACATTATTGGCGGCGAAGAGCTTGAAAAGTCAGGTAACACTGACATGCTTGAACTTTTAAAAGGTGCAGTACCATCGTTTAACGTACACCAAAACCCTATCAGTGATGCGGCTTCTCTTGTTCGTCCAGCTAACTTACGTGGTTTACCGTCAGACAGCACATTGGTTCTTTTAAACGGCAAACGTCGTCACCGTGCTTCTGTAATCGCATTTTTAGGCGGTGGTATTAACGATGGCGCGCAAGGCGCAGATATTTCAGTTATTCCAAGCATTGCGATTAAACAAGTAGAAGTACTTCGCGATGGCGCGGCTGCGCAGTATGGTTCTGATGCAATCGCCGGTGTAATGAATTTCCAACTAAAAGACGCTTCAGAAGGTGGTAAATTAGAAATCCGCCATGGTCAATTTTATGAAGGTGATGGCGATACAACACAAGTGTCGGGTAACGTAGGTTTACCGTTTACCGACAATGGTTTTGCTAATTTAAGCTTTCAATATAAAACAGCTGATGCAACAAGCCGTTCAGTTCAACGTGCCGATGCTGCAGCACTTTCAGCTGCCGGTGTGCCTGATGTATCTTCTCTTGCACAAGTATGGGGTGCACCAGAAGTAGATGACGATATTACTATTTTTGGTAATGTGGGTTTAGAGCTAACAAACGACTCTGAATTTTACATGTTTGGTAACTACTCTGAACGTGATGTACGTGGCGGTTTTTATTACCGTAATCCGCAAACTCGTTCTGGTGTTTACTCAAATGATGGTGGCGAAACATTACTTGTTGCCGACACAACACCTGATATGAGTGCTAACTGTCCAACTATCACAATAACAGACGGCAATGTACTAGATGATCCTGCTTACATAAATGGTGTAGCAAACAACCCAGATTGTTTTGCCTTTAATGAGATGCTTCCAGGTGGCTTTACACCTAACTTTGGGGGCAACATTACTGATACTTCTTTAACTATTGGTACTAAAGGTCGATTCACTGGTGGCTTCTTAAAAGATACTTACTATGACTTAAGCGGTACTGTTGGCTTAAATGAATCACGTTACTTTATTTACGACACGGTTAATGCCTCTTTAGGTGCAGATACACCACGAGACTTCAGCCCGGGTAAATACGAACAGCTAGAGAAGAACTTTAACTTTGATTTATCAAAAGGTATCGACTTTGGTTTAGCTTATGATGTAAACATTGCCGGTGGTTTTGAGTGGCATGAAGAAACATTTACTATCGTCTCTGGTGATGAAGCATCTTACACAGCAGGCCCTTTAACAGAACAAGGCTTTGGTATTGGCTCTAATGGTTTCCCTGGTTTTAAACCATCACAAGCAGGTGAATTTTCTCGCCGTAACTATGCAGCATATGTTGATGTTGAAGCACCGTTTACTGAAGACTTTTTAATGGGCGTAGCACTTCGATTTGAAGACTACGACAGCTTTGGCACTACCACTAACTACAAAGTAATGGCTCAATACCATTTAACTGAAGACTTAAACGTGCGTGGTTCTGTAAGCAGTGGTTTCCGTGCACCAACGGTTGGTCAAGCTAACGTAAGTAATGTACAAACAAGTTTAGATGGCGGTGTATTACAAGATTCAGCGCTTCTTCCACCAACAAACCCAATTGCAGTGCAATTAGGTGGTACAGAGCTTGAGCCGGAAGAATCACAAAGTTATACGCTTGGTGCTGTATACACAATTGGCGAATTATTTTTAACGCTTGATTACTACAACATCCAAGTAGATGACCGTATTAGCCAATCAGATAAAATCAACTTAAGCCAAGCAGACAAAGATACCCTTGCAGCAGCAGGAGTACCTAATGTACAAGGCCTTGCTCAGGTAAGCTTTTTTACAAATGACTTTGACACAACAACACAAGGTATCGATTTAGTTGCAAACTATACAGCTGAATTAATGGGCGGTAGCTCTACATTTAGCCTTGCATATAACTGGAATGATACTGAAGTAACTAAATTTAGTGAAATTACAGGTGCGTTTAAAGTTAAGCGTTTAGAAGAAGATTTACCTAATCATCGTGCAACGTTCACATTGTCTCAACAATGGGAATCAGTTTCTGCATTTGCTCGTGCAAACTACTACGGCGAATACCAAGGTGTTCACGTTGATTATGATGCAACAGCTAAAACAGCAGATGCTGCAGTCACTATTGATGCTGAAGTAACTTACTTCTTAAATGAATCAGTTAGCTTCTCTGTAGGCGCTCAAAACTTATTCGACCAAGATGCTGAAAAACTTGATTTTGCAGATGCAACGGGCATCCCTAATAACAACTGGGGTGGTCAGTTCTACGAAACATCTCCGTTTGGTATTAACGGTGGCTTTTACTACGCTAAAGCAACATATACTTTTTAAACTATTTTCATGAAGAACCAAAGGCGAAATGTTAAAGACATTTCGCCTTTTTAATTTTATAGTTAATAAAAATAATAATGAACAATACCAATTGCATTGAATAAGTGTTCTATTATAGCGCTCAGAAAATAGCGTAATAACAAGGCGAAAACTATGATATATAGTTGCTCTATATGAATAATTTTTAACGCAGTGAGTACGCTATTTAATGCGATAGAATGATTATTTTTTAATAAAATTGGTATAACTATGCTACTTGAAAAAGCCAACCAACTACTGCAACAAAATAAACTCAAAGAAGCCGAGTTCCATTTTAAAGCAATTTTAAATAGTAACCCTGAAAATGGTGAGGCTTTATTTGGCTTAGGCAGAATTGCCTTACGACTAGAACGTTACGACTCTGCTGTATACCTACTCCAAAAAGCCTGTGAGCGCTTGCCTCATATGCTTGAACCATTACATGCCCTTGCTGATGCTTTTAACGGTGTTCATTCGCCAAACGATGCGCTAACGGTGCTTGAATACGCAAAAAAATTAGCAAGTCATAATCCAGAACCTCATTATTACTTAGCACAGCACTATTTAACACATGGCGAGTTAGATAAAGCTCATACAACTTTTGCTCATGCACTCAGCATTGGTGTATATCCTGTAACAGCCTATATTTTATTTGAACTTGTACAATTAGGTCGCTTTGATAAAGAACATAATTATGTAAGTAATTTGCACCACTTATTAACTCAAACTAGTAATTTACGTTTAAAAATGGTGTGTTACTACGCATTAGCAAACAGTTACGATGCACTTGAGGATACCGAGCAAGCATTTAATTATTTTATATTGGCGAATAAATTACAAAAAAAATTAAGTGAATTTAACACTAGAGATTTAATCCCTTTTTACGATGAAATAATAAAATACAACACCGAGGAGTTTATAGCCTCTGCCGATAAAAAATTTACGGGTAATATCACGCCTGTATTTATTATTGGCATGCCTCGTAGTGGCTCTACCCTTGTGGAGCAAATGTTGGCAAGCCATAGTCAGTTTTCGAGCCTAGGAGAGAGCACGAGTATTAGTAATAACGCAGTTGCTTTTATCGAACAAAAAACGGGAGTGACTTACCCGCAATGTTTAGCACATTTAACGCCGGATTTAATCAAAAAAGCCCGCGAGCTGTATATCACAACATTAAAAACAGCATCGCCCATCAGACCTTTTATAATAAATAAACTGCCGAGTAATTATCAGTCGCTCGGACTTATATATATTCTATTTCCAAATGCTAAATTTATAAATTTAAGTCGTGATTTTAATGCCACCGCATTTTCTATCTTCACTAATTACTTTGCTGAAAACGAGCCTTACTTTTGCTCACTACCTGAGTTTAAGCTTTATCATAAGTTGTATGAAAAATTGATGAGCCATTGGCACTCTTTTAAAGAGATGCCAATTTATGATGTCAGTTACGAAGATTTAGTGAGTAACCCAAAAGAGCAGCTAACGCAGTTACTTGGTTTTTTAAACTGTAGTTTTGAAGAGCGCTGCTTAGCATTTTATAAACAAAAAACACCGGTAACGACCTTGAGTAAACATGCTATTCGCCAACCTATTAATAACGCCGCAATCGCTAAGTGGGAGCGTTACAAAACACCTCTTCTAAAGTTACTTGATGAGAATTAATTAGGGCCTGTTTATCTTTCGAGGTTAAATTTGCAGTAGGCTGTTTGGTATTTAGGCAAGGCAGAGCCTATGTAGTGTGGTTGTTCCCCATAAATAGGCGATAACGCAGCATAAAGACCAAACATCCACTGCCCTTTGGGTTCTCTCTAGGGACGATTAACTCTTTGTTGCCTACTGGATGTAGGTAAGGTGCGTGAGTAGGACGCGCAAGCTTTGCTCGGTTTTTATGGATGTAAGCCAGTAGGGGAACGCAGGAGCAGTTACCGAGCCCACTAGGTTACAAACTTCGCGCCGTGATTAAATCTTCCTTGGATTGAACAAATTTTAATCCTGGAAGGTCAACAGGCCCTTACGGATGTGCTTTAAACCAATTAAGTAAATCTTTAAATTGATCATCACGCGCACTTGGGTGGGTAAGCATATTAATATGATCGTAATCAAAATTATGCCCGTGTTTACGACCGTAAATTTGCATTTGTTGAATGCCTAGCCCCGATTCGTCCATAAATTTTTGAATATCGATTGGTTGCGCTAATGCTTTATCTTTTACCGCAGCAATATGAAGCGTTGGCGGTAAATGCAGGTTGTTTAGCGCTTTTGCATAATCAAAATTATCATCAGAATCTATCCATGGCTTCTTTTTAGCCCATTGCATACTTTGATAATGCGACTTTTGAGTTTCGTTATCGCTTCCCCACTTATAACCTTTAGCATTTAA
This sequence comes from Pseudoalteromonas sp. SG45-1, assembly GCF_014164135.1. Classification (NCBI taxonomy): domain Bacteria; kingdom Pseudomonadati; phylum Pseudomonadota; class Gammaproteobacteria; order Alteromonadales; family Pseudoalteromonadaceae; genus Pseudoalteromonas; species Pseudoalteromonas sp. SG45-1. The sequence goes on along the minus strand of NZ_JACJEP010000005.1, from coordinate 192,192 downwards.
ATAGCCATGTTTTTTAGCAAGTAAAGGTGCCATAAAATACCAAATTAAATTGGCTTGTAATAATTTTTGAGGATGATTATTAAATAAAGAACGCTTAGAGCCAAAATACACACATGCTTTAACGTCGTTAATATATTCTGGAAAACGTGCAAACGCGCTGTTCATCAATACCCCGCCCCAAGAGTGAGCAACCCAGTAGTCTGGCTTTTTGCCTTCAATCAACTCTATTTGCTTAATAAAGGCAGGGATGTCTTCTAGGATAGACTCAGTTTGTCCATATTCGGACTCGCTCGAAATGATTGGCTTGCTATCACCTCGGCCACGTAAATCAGCCACATAACATCTATACCCATGCTCAGCTAAAAAAGGGGCAAGTCCTTTATTAGAGTGCGTGTAAAAAATCTTACCGTTTTCTATTGCTCCATGCATAAAAAATACGATAGGCCCTTGCTTATCTTCATCGCTAATACGGCGTAAATGAAGTGTTTGCTGATCAGCTACATTAATAATTATTGATTGCTGAGAAATTGCCACAGTTATTCCTTTTTATTATTTTCAACTCATCCTACCAGTAATATTAAATATACCAAAGGAAATGTCTGCACTTTACTCATCAGCATTTGTTACAATCACCACATCATATCTGTTGTTAAAATGAAGCCATGAAAGAAAATAAAGCACGTTCAAAATTACACCCTCGTAACCTACATAAAAATGGGTACGACTTCGATTTATTAACAACAGAGCATCCTGCTCTACTGCCCTTTGTTATAACCACACCTGCAGGGACTAAAAGCATTGATTTTAGTGACAACAAGGCTGTTAAAACACTCAATCAAGCTCTTTTAAAAGCACATTATAATATTGATTTTTGGGATATTCCCGAGCACAACTTATGCCCACCTATACCTGGGCGTGTTGACTACATTCACTACTTGGCCGACCTATTAAGTGATGATAATCAACAACAAATACCTTTAGGTAAGCAAATTAAAGTGCTTGATATTGGCACTGGCGCTAACTTAGTTTATCCGCTTACTGGTACAAGTGAATATAAATGGCATTTTACTGGGACTGATATTGATACAGCCTCGGTGAAAATAGCAAAGCAAATAGCCCAGTTTAATGGTTTAAAAATAACCCTAAAACAACAAAAAAACGCATCACATATTTTTGAAGGCGTTATAAATCAAAAAGATCTATACCATTTAACGCTCTGTAACCCTCCGTTTCATGCAAGTGAAGAAGAGGCAAGTAAAGGCAGTGAACGTAAATGGAAAAACTTAGGAAAAACACCCAGTAGCACGCTTAATTTTGGTGGTCATAATAATGAATTGTGGTGCGAAGGCGGTGAAGTACAGTTTATCTCTAATATGGTTAAAGAAAGCGAAGACTTTGCAGAGCAAGTACTGTGGTTTACGTCGTTAGTCTCTAAAAAAGATAATATTGCAGCCCTTGAAGAAGTATTAAAAGCTCACCCAATAGCACAGTATAAAATTGTTGATATGGCACAAGGTCAAAAAATTAGCCGCTTTATTGCATGGACCTACTTTGATAAAGACACTCGTGAGCAAATTTGTAGCGAGCTTGATTAATACCAATTTTATTAAAAATAATAAAAAGGATAAGGCAATCATGATAGATTTTCGCTCTGATACAGTTACAAAACCAACAAAAGAAATGCGCGATATTATGTACAACGCACCGGTTGGTGACGATGTATATGGTGATGATGAAAGCGTTAACCAACTAGAAGCCTATGCGTGTAAGCGTTTTAATTTTGAAGCCGCACTTTATTGTAGCTCAGGCACACAAGCCAACTTACTTGCGTTAATGGCGCACTGTGAGCGAGGTGACGAATACATTTGTGGCCAAAATGCTCACAATTATAAGTTTGAAGGTGGTGGCGCAGCTGTTTTAGGGTCTGTGCAACCACAGCCTATTGAAAACGATGCTGATGGCAGTATACCTTTAAGTAAAATAGCGACGGCTATAAAACCAGACGATTGTCATTTTGCAAAAACGCGATTGCTCAGCTTAGAAAATACCATTGGCGGAAAAGTACTCCCGATTGAGTACTTAGCCCAAGCACGTGACTTTGTTAATACGCATAGTTTAGCGCTGCACTTAGACGGCGCACGTGCTTTTAATGCCGCTGTTGAGCTAAAAGTTGGCATCACTGAAATTACAAAGCACTTTGACTCAGTTTCTATTTGTTTATCTAAAGGTTTGGGGGCGCCCGTAGGCTCTTTATTATTAGGCTCACCAGCACTTATTAATAAAGCAAGACGATGGAGAAAAGTACTTGGTGGCGGTATGCGCCAAGCCGGAATGCTTGCAGCCGCTGGACAATTTGCACTTGAGCACAATGTAGAGCGCTTAAAAGACGATCATGAAAATGCACGTTATTTGGCTCAACAATTAAGTGAAATCAGTGGCTTTACTGTCGATATGACTAACACCACTAATATGGTTTACGCAACATACAGTAGCAGTATAAATATTAAAGATATTGCTGAAGCGCTTAAACAACAAGGCATATTATTTAGTCCAAGCAAGCAGCTTAGGCTAGTTACGCATTTAGATATAACCCGCGAAGATATTGATACATTTTTAAATGCTTTATCGGCCCATATTTAACGCGGCTTTATAATGTTTGCGGCATACCGAAACATATCGGTCATTGCCGCCAATTTCTACTTGGTTACCATCGGCTATTGCTTCGCCATTTTCATCGGTACGCAGTACATGGTTTGCTTTACGTCCACAGTGGCAAACAGTTTTAAGCTCAACTAACTTATCAGCCCACGCAAGCAAATATTGCGACCCTATAAAGAGCTCGCCTCTAAAGTCGTTACGCAGGCCATAACACAATACAGGTATACCGAGTTCATCAACCACATCGGTTAATTGCATTACTTGTTCTTTTGATAAAAATTGGCACTCGTCAACTAACACACAATGGCGTTTTTTATCATTGTTGAGTGATTGAATAAGATCAAAAACATCTTTGCTAGCATCAAATACATGCGCATCTGCTTGCAAGCCAATACGAGACGATACTTTACCCACGCCTTGTCTATCATCAATGGCAGCAGTCAGGATCACAGGTTCCATGCCACGTTCTTTATAATTAAATGCAGATTGTAATAACGTGGTTGATTTACCTGCATTCATTGCAGAGTAGTAAAAGTATAATTGAGCCATTGTGGTGCCATTTTATAAAAAGTGCGCTTATGCTACCTTAATATTAAATTAATACCAATTTACAAACGCGAATTTTATTTTGTCAGGGCCTGTTTATTTAAGTGTTTGTAAGTATTTAATATACACAGGTGCACTTTCAAATTTTGATAACCACTGCCACATTTGCAAGCTTAGAGCATTATTTTCTTCATAGAATTTTTTTGAAAATACAAGGTAACCATGGCTGGTTTCGTAAGGGGGATAAATAGGTTTAACATTATTACCCTCATACGGATAACTCGACACTTTTAAGCCATCTACTTGGCATAGATCAACGCTCGCCTGCACTACCCCCTTATCTAGCAACTCAAAAGCTTTGCTTTTAGAAAACGTATTATGAATAAAAAATGGTTCTTCTTTTAACGCGCTATTTAGCCCATAACCATTAGGAATAGCTATCGTAAATGCTTTATTTTGAAATACTTCACGAGTCTCCCATTCCTTATGAAATTTATAACGCCCTATAAGGCAGCTGCCAAATTCACTTACTGCGTAGTCATCTTGTAACTTACCTTGCTCATCAACAGGGTAAACAGCAACGTTTTCTCGCCCTTTGCGGTAACTTGCAATAACAGCATTAACTCGATTAAATTCTAAATCGTTTAAGCATCTACGCCATGGCTTTCTAACAAATGATATTGCTACATTGGGCAATGCTAAATCAAGTTGTTGAAGTATTTCGATTGATGCACCAGGTTTATCTGTTGGTATATTTTGGCCATCACCTAAAAACATGGGTGCTATATTTTTGTCTTCGTAACAAAACACGAGACTTTGCGGCTTGCTAAACGCAGTAGCGGTAAACATTAAACTGGCAATAAAAAAGTAAACTAAGCTATTAATACGCATAATAATTTTTATTAGTTGATTATTTAAATTATAGGTTGAGTTAAGCAGACTGGCTATATTTTATCAATTAATTTACATTAATCCTTCGTGCTTCAGCAACCACAGTTTCCTATCAAGCCCACCAGCATAGCCCGTTAACTTTGCATTTGCGCCAATAATTCGGTGGCACGGTACAATAATACTAATCGGATTTTTACCATTAGCAGCGCCTACTGCCCTCACTGCTTTTGGGTTATTGAGTTGGTTAGCAATATAGCCGTATGTTTGCGATTGTCCAAAAGGTACTGTTAATAGTGCTTGCCATACACTTTGCTGAAATACCGTACCGGTTGTATCAAGTGGTACATCAAACATAGTGCGTTTTTTTGCAAAGTACTCATTTAACTGCGCAGCGCAAATAAGCACCGCCTTGTTAGTAACTTGCTCAAATGGCGTATGAGGGTGCTCAACTGGAGGATAAAAACCAACGTAACTCACACCTTTATCAGTCGCTTGAATAATTATGTCGTCTATAGGGCTCGAAATTGATGTTTGAATGATCATTATAATTGCTGCCAAAGTTGAAACGTTAAGTAAGAGCGAAAAGGAGCGCAATTAGCAGGCTCAAAAGGGTTTGCCGCCGCTTGAGCTTTTTTAACACCTAAGTCGCCATCAAGTAATATATCGGGTTGGCTTTGTCCTCGCAGCTTTGCATAATTTACTGTCCAAGGACCAATTCCCTTTAAGCTAAGCCATTCGTCTAAATCGTCATTTTCAGGATTTAGTGCACAAAACTGGGCTAAGTTGTGTAGCGCATTTTTGCGTGCTTGTGGCATTTTAAAAAATGCAAAATCACTATTAGCAACAATTTTAGCCGTAGGAAAATAAACGGCATCGCCCTCTTTTTCGCCTAATTCATCAACTAACTTTGTTACTAAATTATGCGCCGCAGTAACACTCACTTGTTGTCCAAGTACTGCCCTTATCCCTGCTTCAAAACTTGACCAAATCCCCGGAAGTCTGAGCCCTTCGCACACTGTAAACGCATTGTTTATATTGGCGCTTAAATGCATTTGAATTAAATTAATATCGGCATCTAAATCAAGCACACGGCGTATATTATTTATAACAGGTTGTAAGTACGCCGTATTGTCTATATTGATAGATACACTAAAGTGGTTTTTACTCGCTATAAATTCTGCGGTAAAACTTCCTTTATATTGATCACTTGTAAAAGTACGCCCGTAGCTCGTTTGTGTTATCCACTCCATTGGTTTTATCAAGCGCCTTTGTAAAAAGCCCTGCAAAGCAGGCCAATTATAAGGCGGCCTAAATGGCAGGGTTAAAGTGAGTGTTGACGTTGGCTTTTTATCGCCACTGCGCAGCTTCGAGGGAGCTATATTTAACTGCTGTAAAAATGCATCATTAAAGCGCCTAATGCTTTTAAAGCCTGCGGAAAACGCTATTTCGGTAAGGGGTAAATGTGTTTCTTGAATCAGTTTTTTAGCAAAGTGGCATTGGTTAAATAATCGATATTGCGTAATCGACACGCCAAAATACTGCTTAAACAACTGCCTTAAATAACGACTACTTACGCCTAAACGAGCTGCTAATTTTTCGCAGTCGTGCTCGTCATTTTGATCTATTAACTGTTTTGCTCTAAGTGCCGTCGTTTTTGTACCCTGCCATGCTGCGCTGCCTGGGGCACTATCGGGCCTGCAACGAATACAGGGCCTAAAACCATCTTGCGCCGCGTTATGGGCAAACTGATAATAAGCAACGTTTTTTTCGTGAGCCGTTGGTGCAGGGCAAATTGGTCTGCAATAAATACCGGTACTTTTTACCGCTACGTAAAAAAGCCCGTCAAAACGAGGATCGCGACTCTGACGTGCTTTTTGCCAATGTGAAGTGTACATAAACGGCTCTATAAATTAATCTAATAGAGCCTAGCTTATAGAAAATAAACTGTATTACTAGCCATATTCGGCACTCAACTTATTGCGGCTAGGTAGCGTTTTTCAACTTCAGTCCAATTAATTACATTATAAAAAGCAGCAATATAGTCAGGACGCTTATTTTGATACTTCAAATAGTAGGCATGCTCCCATACATCAAGTCCCAAAATAGGGGTATTTCCCTGCATTAAAGGGCAATCTTGATTAGCACTATTTTCTACAATCAACTTTTTATCTGGGGTCACACATAGCCACGCCCAACCACTGCCAAATTGACTAATTGCAGCAGCAGTAAATTGATCTTTAAACTTATCAAAACTGCCAAACTGTTCATTTATTGCCTGAGCTACACTACCTTCAGGTTCCCCTCCTCCTTCTGGGCTCATTACTTGCCAAAATAAGCTGTGATTAAAATGCCCTCCTACATGCTCTTGTACTGCTTTTTGTAAATTACTAGGCAGGCTGTTTATTCCCTTAAGTAATTTTTCAGCATTTGCGGTTGCATAAACAGTATCTGCTAAAGCAGCATTGGCTTTATTGATATACGTTTGATGATGCAATGTGTGGTGAATATGCATTGTTTTACCATCAATATGAGGCTCAAGCGCATCGTACTCATAGTTAAGTGCAGGCAAAGTAAAAGCCATAAATACTCCTTTTTCTTTTAAATTAGTGCAGTTGATTGTTTGTAGTGCTCTCTGAGCATAAGCAAAAATTCACTTGCTCTATTAGCTCAGGTAAAAAATGATAGCGTCTTGCAAATGATACAAGTTCATAGGACGTTTTAGTGTAATGATGCTTACTCACTTTTTGTATATCGTAATGAGTATGCTTAATTAGCGAACAGAGTGTTAAGTGTACTTCGCATAGCCATTTGCATGCATTTTCAGGCTGTTGCATAGCTATATAGGTATCAGCTAAATTATGCGACGCAACAACAAGTGCGGGTATGCAATGCTCAATAGCATGGATGACATTGTTATTAATCTGAGCATATAAAAACTGCTGAAGAAGATGATCTGCAAGTGTTTTAGCTAATAAGTATTTATCGCGGGCTTCGAGAAGTGCACCTTGTTCAAATGCATAATTACCTTGCATTATATTCGACTGCCAAGGGCTTAATGCTTGATCAAGACAAAGTAAATCTGAGTGGGATTGTTTTTGGTTTGAGATCATATAATCATCTGCACGTTTATTTGTGGGCGTGTAGTTAACTTACACACCCACAAACCTAAATGCAAATGATTTTCATTAACTATTTAGCAAAGTCTAGTAATTCCTGCCCTGTTAAGCGATATATAATCCATTCGTTTTGAGGCTTTGCACCAATGCTATTGTAAAAATCGATAGCGGGTTTATTCCAATCAAGCACTACCCATTCAAAACGACCACAGTCATTACTAATCGCCTTATTAGCTAAGTGCTTCATAATGGCTTTACCTGCACCATTGCCACGGCTATCTGGGCTTACGTATAAATCTTCAAGGTATAGGCCATTTTTACCTAACCATGTAGAGTAATTATAAAAATAGACCGCAAAACCAATTGGCTCATCACCTTCTAAACAAATTATGCTGTGCGCAGTAGCACCGTCGCTAAACAGCGTATCTAAAATAGCCTGTTCGTCTGTTTTAACTGCATCCGGTTCTTTTTCATATATGGCAAGTTCGGTAATAAAGTGCAAAATTGTTTTCGCATCACTTGGTTTTGCATCACGTATTATAACGGGTTGGCTCATTGTATTTTTACCTTAAATATACTGCTCTAATTTATCTTTTAAAATATCTAATTGAATCGGTTTGCTCAAGTAGTCATCCATTCCAGCGGTTATACAACGCTCTTTATCAGAGTCCATTGCGTTAGCCGTAATAGCAATGATCCTAATGTTTTTGTGTTGTATACCCGCCACGCCTTTACGAATAGCAGCGGTTGTAGCAAAGCCATCCATAACAGGCATCTGGCAATCCATAAGAACGAGCTTAAAGAAACCAGAATCGTGAGACTCTAATATATCTATCGCTAATTGACCATTTTCGGCAATTGTAACGTCACAATTAAGCTTTTTGAGCATTAATGTAGCCACTTGTCGATTAATTGGATTATCTTCTACAAGTAATATTTGGGTAGGTTCCTGCACCTTTTCTTTTTTAAGAGAGGAAATATAGCCTGAAGTAACAAGTGGGAGTGTCTCATCTGAATCATTACTTGTTATGACTGACAGTGCAGAAATTAAATCGGCAGTGGTTACAGGTTTGGGGAAATATGCCTGAAAGCCTGCATTAGAATAGCGCTGCGCACCTTCCATACCAGCAATACTGGTCATCATTACAAGTGGCATTGATTTATAATGTTCATGTGCTTTTAGTGCTTTACACAGCTCTATACCATCCATTCCTGGCATTTGCATATCAAGCACTGCAATGTCATACATGCAATTGTTACTTTTATACTGCTGCGCGCACATATCAAGAGCTTCGCGTGCGTCACATGCAAGCGCAACCTTAGCTCCCCAGTGCTCAAGCTGCTGTGAAATTACAATTCGATTTGTCTCGTTATCATCAACAACCAAAACGGTTAGCTCTTCCATATTAATATTAGGAATATAACGTTCTTTTTGATCTCCCGGAGTCAGCATTATAGTGGCAGTAAAAGTACTCCCTTTACCGGCTTCGCTAGTGAGAGAGATAGCCCCCCCCATTAGTTCACAAAGCTGCTTACAAATAGCCAGCCCTAAGCCACTGCCTCCATATTCACGCGTTGTTGATGCATCGACTTGAGAGAAAGGGGTAAATAATTGCTCTTGTTTTTCTAAACTTATTCCTATGCCTGAGTCCTTTATACTTACAACAAACTCTAAACCTTGAGCTACTTTATTAATTTTCGCGCTTACAACAACCTCGCCTTGACTCGTAAACTTAACGGCGTTGCTCAATAAATTGGTAATAACTTGGCGAATGCGCCCTGGATCGCCGCATAACTGCGAAGGCTCTAGCGCTACCAGATCCAAAATAATTTCAATACCTTTGTCTTGAGCTGTAAATGCTTGTGCGGCAGCAACTTCACCAATTAAATCACGTCCATTAAAGTTAATTTCTTCAAGCTCGATTTTACCTGCTTCAGCTTTAGAGAAATCTAAAATATCATTAATTACACCCAATAAAGAATGTGCACTTTTTTTGGCTATATCTACTTTTGTTTCTATTGGTTTAGATAGCGACTCTAATTGAACAAGCTCTAGCATACCGAGTACGCCATTCATCGGCGTTCTAATTTCATGGCTCATGGTTGCTAAAAATTGGCTCTTAGCAATGGCTGCATCTTCAGCTTTCACGAGTGCTACTTTTAGCTCCTCACTAATTACTTTTCGTTTTTGAGAAACTAAAGTGCTTCCCACTAAAGTAGCTAATGAGCGAAGATACGTTTCTTCACTTTGCGTCCAGTTGTGATGCTCGCCTACTGTTTCAGCGCACAAAATACCTAAATTACCATCGCCTGTTGCAATTACAGCATCAAGCATCGATTTAATATTTAGTGGTGTTACATATGCTTCAATAAAATCAACAGTTGCTGAGTGAGTATAAACATCATCAATAGCCACTAAATTATGTTTATAAATAGCATTAAAATAAGCTGGGTAGTCTTTAGCAGTTAAAATAGCGTCGGTATCTACAAACCCTTGACCATTTATATATAAGCAATGACACGTCATCACATCTCGTTTTTCGTTAAAGATCCATATCGAAGCTCGTGTAACATTTAGCACTTCACACATAGATTTAACGGCTAGCTTTTTAACCTGTTCTACATCACTATTTTGCACCTCAGGTGCGACTGTAAGCGCGGCTAAATTTTTGTTATAACGATTTGCTTTTTCGCTCTCAAGTTCAAGTCGTTTATGTGCATCAATACTTTGAAATGAACCAAACACACGTACACATTTACCGTCTTTAAGCTCAGCTTGGCCCATCGATTTAACCCAACGCTCTTGCCCAGAATAGGTCAAAATAATAAGCTCTACACTCCAGCTTTCACCTAAAGTCACTGCGCACTCAAATAAGGTACTTATAGTATCTCGGTGTATGCCTGGTTTATAAAAGTTAATAGCGGTATCTATGCTCGGTTCAAAGTCCTCTGGTACTTCGTGAATAACTTTAACTTCATCAGACCAATAAAGTGTATGCGCATCTAAGTCCATCTCCCATGCGCCAATCTGCCCTTGCTTACTCATTGATTCAAGTAGGCTTTGCTGACGATTTATTTTTAACTGTGTATTGTAACGCTCTGTAATATCAAAAATAAATCCATCTAAATACAATATGCTGCCATCATCTGCGTAAATGGCTTGGCCTTTTTCATTTACCCAATGTAAGGAGCCATCGCGGGCTGTAATCCTATACTCAACAGACCATGACTGCTTAGCGCTAACACAACGTAGAATTTCATCTTTTATTTTTTTAGAATCGTCTTCGCATATCAAATCAAAAAAGCTGGGGGGTTCATCATGTATCAACTCATCAGGTGAATAACCTGTTATTCCACTCGCTTGCTCGCTCATATAAAGCATGCTTAATTTATTATCAAACTTACATCGATAAATAATGCCAGGGATATTTGATACCAAAGATGCAAACCTATCGCGGCTTCCTTGTAGCTCAAGCTCTGTAGATTTTCGTTCTGATATATCTAAATGCGTACCTATCATACGTTTTGGAGAGCCATCGGTATTCCACTCAACTACTTTTGCAGTATCGAGTACCCAAATCCAATGTCCATTTTTATGCTTCATGCGGGCTTCACTAACAAAATAGTCAGTCTCACCGGCAAAGTGCTCTTGAAGTTTTTTATTTGATATCACTAAGTCGTCTGGGTGAGCATATGTATACCAAGTATCTATAGTACAAGGCTCAATCTCACTGAGTTTGTAACCTATTATCTCGGCCCAGCGGTTATTAAACGTCACTTTATTCGTATCAATATACCAATCCCAAATACCCACGGCTGTTGAGTCTATCACTAACTGTAACTGTGTTTTGTGTTGCTCAAGCTCTAGCTCTTGTACTTTCAGGGCTGTAATGTCATTACGAATAGCAATATAGTTTTGCGGTTTTCCATTTTCATCTAAAAATGGTGCAATCGTCGTATCTACCCAATATATGCCACCATGCTTAGCTTTATTGCATATTTGCCCGTTCCATATATCACCACGTTTAAGCGTTTTATACATATTTTTAAAAAATGCTTTTTCGTGTTTTCCTGAATTTAAAAGGCGATGGTTTTGACCTATTAATTCGTGTTCATCGTAGCCACTAATCTCACAAAATTTCTTATTTACAAAAGTGATGGTGCCATGCAAATCAGTTACAGCAACAATAGCGTGTTCATCTAATGCACTTTTTTGCTCGGCTAATTGTTTTAATGCAATTTGAAGTGCAGAGCGTTGCTTTTGTAATATACTGTGTTGCTCTTCTTTTACGGCTACTAAATTACGTAAACCCAATGAAAGCTGGTTAAACTCAATACTGTCGTTTATTACAGGGACTTTTACCTTATCTCCTTTTGTAATACTTTCAACAATTTTAGCTAAGTTAATTAAAGGTCTAGAAAGTCGACGCCCAAACCACCACGATGACGTTAATATAAGCAGCAATGCCCCCGCATTTGTTAATAAAGCAAGCTGTTTATAAAAATTAGCACCTTGTAGTGCAACTTCTTTTGGTTTTGTTACAAGTAATTGCCATCCAGATTCATTTAAAAACTCTAGAGAATCAATATACCCGTATAAAGTCTCTTCATTTTTATTACTGTAAGAAAAAACACGTTGCGTTGGGGAGCCGTTTTGAGAGAAAAATAGTGGTTGAGAATCTTCTGAATTATTATTTTTTTGAATTTTATTATTATGCATAACATAAAATGTTATGTCTTTATTTGCAGCGTGTATTTTACTTAGATTATTTAATAAGCCGTTTAAATTTATATCTGCGAGCAATATGGCTTGTAGCTTATTTTCGGTATTTACTAACGGTAAGCCAATAATATGATACTCACGCCCTGAGACTGTCATTGACTGAAATTGGATTTTACCTGTATTTTTAATACCAGAGCGTATGTTATTAAAACGTTGATCTTTAATAATATTAAAAAAGGGTGATGAAGGTAGTGATTTAACGAGGTTTACATCAATAAGTTCTACATTATTAACAAAGTCGTACTGCTCAACAAATTGCGCTATTAATTGTTGTTTTTTAGTCGGGCTAATATCAAACTGCGCCCTAAGCAAATATAGATCCTTAACATGCTCTGCAAACCAAATATCAGCAAATTGCTTACCTATATTATTAAGCTCGTTTAGTTCAGCGTCTGCATTTTGCTTAAGCGTGCTATTTACATGTCCAAGGCTAAACCAAGTAAGTATACATAGTGGCCCTAAGGCTATAATTATAAAGGTTATAATTAACTTACTTCGAACAGACTGTCCTTTACCTGTTAATTCATCAAAGTTTAAACCTTTGTGCATGCTTAATATCCAGCAACTTATAATCATTTAATATTACTCACATTAATGCACTAAATATATAAAGACGCAAGTTTTGAGCGGTAAACTCCTTAAAAAATGGGTGTTTAGCGTTACAATATTAAATTCACACTTTTTAAAATATACGCTTTTATTACTAACTTATAATTAGATTTATTGACGCTACCACATCTGTAGCGGTTTTAAACCAGCCATGATATAAGCAATATTCAATTAATACATTTGAGGTCATTATGGCGCACGATCACTCACATAGTCATGTAGACGAAAACCAGAGCGATAAACAGCTAACCGTCGCTGTGGTTATTAATGTATTGCTAACCGTAGCCCAAGTTATTGGCGGGGTATTTTCGGGCAGTTTGTCACTTATAGCCGATGCACTTCATAATTTAAGTGATGCTGCCGCTATATTTATCGCGCTCGTTGCACGTAAAATTGGTAATAAACCTGCTGACACCACTCATCATTTTGGCTATAAACGCGCTGAAATACTTGCCACACTTTTTAATAGCAGTACATTGATATTAATTGGTGTGTATTTAATTTTTGAAGCCATTTCGAGCTATTTAAACCCTCAACCAATTAATGGTTGGATAGTTGTGTGGGTGGCAGCAATAGCATTGATTATTGATTTAGCAACCGCATATTTAACCTACCGAGCTGGCGCAAATCACAGTATAAATATAAAAGCGGCCTTTATTCATAACGTATCAGATGCAATGGCATCTATTGTTGTTATTATTGCGGGCACCTTAATTATTTTATACCAGTGGTATATCGTTGACTTAATTGCCACTGTGCTTATTTCTCTTTATGTAATTTATCATGGCATTTTACTATTAAAGCAAAGCTGCAAAATTTTAATGCAAGCAGCGCCTAGCAATATTGATATACACGCAATATCACATGCTATTAGTAATGAATTTAATATCGAATCGGTAGTTAGCATTAAGCTTTGGCAACTAGATGATAAAGAAAATTATTGTGAGCTTATTATTGGCACTCAGCACTTAATTAATTTGCCAGCAGTAAAAAGCTTTTTACACGACAATTTTAATATTGAAAATTGCATAATAGAAATCCGACCAATCGCAAATTAAAGCCCAATTTAATGCTCTTAATAACAAGCTAAACCAAATACATAACTATTTAATTGAAAACAGCTCGTATTATCATTTACAATATTGTCATTAACTCATAATGAGATACCGTTTTTGAAACTTTGGTTACGTAGAATTCATTTAGGCCTTGCCCTAATTAGCGGACTATTTTTATTAATAGTGAGCCTAACCGGTGCTGTTATGATTTATGCAAAAGACATACAGCACCTAATAGAGCCTGAGAAATGGCAAGTAACACCCCAAAAAAACTTAATGCATTACGATGAACTTATACAAAATGTACAAGCTCAAACTAAGCAAAAAATCACCTTTTTTATGCCCGAACAAGCGCCAAACGCAGCATGGCAATTTCGGTTAGCCAATAAACACTACGCCAGTGTTAACCCCTACTCAGGGAGTGTACTAAACATCTATGAATCAACCGATACGATTTATGGGTTTGCTATGGGATTACATCGTTGGCTGTTGTTTGAAAACAGTAAAGGTGAAAAAACCTTTCGAAATTGGATGTCGGTGTGTGCATTGCTACTTTTAATAAATGTATTACTGGGCTTTTATTTATGGGTAAAGCCCAAAAACAGAGTTAAACGTTTAGCTATAAAACCAAAAGCCAAATTTAGAGTGCTCATGTATCAATTACATACAGTGCTTGGTGTTTACTTTTTTATACCGCTTATGCTGATTGCCTTTACTGGTATGGCATTTAACTGGAAAACACAAACTCAATCGGTATTAGAATTTGTGACCTTAAACAAGGTAGAACAAAGACCTAAAGCACCAAAAGTAATAACCCCTTCTCAAGCTACTTTAAACTACAATGAAGCAATTAAAAATGCAGAGAACGTATTTCCAGACGGTAAATTATATAGAATTTACTTACCTAAAAAGGATGACGAAGCAATTGCACTGAGAATGCAAAACCCTGGCGAAAGTCACGCTTACAGCTGGGTTTGGACTAACCCATTTACGGGTAAAGTATTAAACTCATTTGACGCCAGTAAAACAAACTTCACAACACAAGCATGGAACTTCAAATATAAGTTTCACATTGGTGATTTTGCAGGTCCTATCGTGCAGTTTTTATGGTTATTAATAGCCCTTTCACTCGCATTTTTTATTGTAAGCGGTGTGTATTTCTGGTTAAAACGCCATAAATGGAAATAAATCTCATTAACACCTGTGTCATTAGTTGATAATGATTACCATTACGTAAATTGTTATCAACTAAGACACCCCATGTTAAAAACTTCGCTTTGCCTTATCGCTGTTGCAATAAGTACTAACACGTTAGCAAATGAAAATAATAAAAATGAATACAATTCTGATCAATTTGAGCATGTCATTGTTTCAGGCAGCCGTATATCAGAAAGCATTGACGAAGTACCAGCCTCGATCACCGTTATTAATCAGCAACAAATACAACAGCATTTAAAAGTAAGCTCAGAATTGGGAAGTTTACTCGCGCAAATGGTTCCTGGCCTTGCCCCAGATACTGGTAGTTCAAGTAATTCAGGACAAACACTACGCGGCCGTGCGCCATTAATAATGATTGATGGCGTACCGCAATCAACCCCTCTTCGTAATGGTTCTTTAGGCGTAAAAACGTTAGACGCCAGCGCAATAGCGCGCATTGAAGTCATAAAAGGCGCAACGTCTATTTATGGTAATGGTGCCTCAGGTGGCATTATTAACTACATAACAAAACAAGCGCGTAGTGATGGTAAACCGGAAGGCGAAATAAGTATTTCAAGCCGCTTTAGCGCTGTTAAATTAGCAGAAAGTGGTGGCGGTAGAGTATCAGCCGCAGTAAACGGTAAGCTCGACCAACTAAGCTACCTGTTAACGGCAAGCTATGAAGAAAACGGCGTACAACGCGATGCACAGGGCGATATTTTAGGCTTGCAATATGGTTTATCAGACTCTGAAACTCAAAACTATTTTACCAAACTAACTTATGATTTTGACGACGAAAAGCAACTGCAGTTCAGCTATAACTTTTACAGCTCACAGCAAAAAACTGATTTAGGCGATGTTACTGGCGATGGCAATATAGGGGAAAAAACATACGCTATACACGTCCCATTAGCGCTTCAAAAACAAGGTAAACCGCAAGGCCCAGAAGGCAACGAAAATATAACCCTAAAATATGTTGATTACGCGTTGTTTGAAAACACACAAATGACCCTCGATCTGTATAAACAAAATATAGAAAACGTATTCTTTTTCTCAACCGCTTTAGCCAATCTTGATGAAGGTTATAGCGGTGGTCAATCGGTTATTAAATCAGACAAGCAAGGTGCAAGAGCTACATTTAATAGCCAGTTTGATTTTGAAAACCTAACAGCCACTCTAATCTACGGTATTGATGCCTTAAATGATAAAACATCGCAACCTTTAGTAGATGGCCGTGTGTGGGTGCCAGAAATGGACATGAAAAGTGTGGCTGGCTTTTTACAAACCAAATGGGTAATAAACGACGATATTATTGTAAAAGCGGGTGTAAGAAACGAAAGCATTGATTTGAGTGTAAGTGACTACCAAACGCTAAAACTTTGCAAAACCGTATCTCAATGTTCAGTACCATTAAATGTGCGTGGTGATACCATAAACTATGACGCTACAACGTATAATGCAGGCATAAAATACAATTTAACAGATGCATTCAGCCCATTTTTTAGTTATTCACAGGGCTCTGATATTTCTGATATTGGTCGCCTACTTCGCGCTGCAACTGTTGACGATATTGCACTTGTTCAAACACAAGCCTCAATAATCGACAATTACGAAATTGGTTTTACCTCACAGTTTGAAAACGTACGTTTTGAATTTGCTCTTTACAGAAGTACCTCAGAGCTTGGTACAAGTAATGAGTATAATGAAGTAACGGGTGTTTACAAACCCGTACGTGCACCACAAGAAATATGGGGTTACGAAGGGTTAGTTAATTATACTATTAACCAAGACCTTAAATTAAGCGCCACATACAGTTACGTAGAAGGTAAAAACACCGAAGCTGATGACTACCTAGGCGCAAGCCAAATTAGCCCACCCAAAGCAACGGCGAATGTAACGTGGCAAACAAATGACGAGCTATCGCTTGCAATGAGCTTTTTATATGTAGGCGACAGAAAGCGCTTTGATAAAAATGCACAGGGCCAATACTCTGGCGATCAGGGCCCTGTTAGTAGCTACAACACATTCAACTTAAGTGGCCAATACAATGTTAACGCCAGGTGGAGTGGGTATTTTGGAATAGAAAACCTATTTAATAGCGATTACTACCCTGCCCGCGCACAGGCTTACACCTACGGTGGATATAATATTAAAGGATTAGGCACAACCGCAACGCTGGGTACTAAATACCAGTTTTAATTAGTGATAGACTCAATAAATAGGCATCAGCATGCCTATTTATTTAAAAAGATAATATGAAAAGCAGTATCTCTACTTATTGTTTATAAATACCTCTAGTAATCATTCTCAGATACTAATACAAATATAAAACTGTCCATAAACCAAGCAGTAACGCAAACTTAAATAAGAATCAAAACCAATAGTAACGCAATGATTTTTATAGAGAAAACTTGCAATATAGGCTATATGTACTACACTGCATACAATTGAAATAGTTGAGGCGATTTATCATGAAAGGTAATCAAAAAGTAATCGATGCGTTTAATACATTGTTAGCTAACGAATTAGCAGCAATCGATCAGTATTTTATACACTCGCGCATGTATGACGACTGGGGTTTAAACAAACTATACGAGCGCCTTAACCACGAAATGGAAGAAGAAAAAGATCACGCAGACTGGCTTATTAAGCGCATCTTGTTTTTAGAAGGTGTACCAAATATGACTAAGCGCCGTGATTTACTTATCGGTAACGATGTAAAAAGCATGATGCAAAACGATTTAACACTAGAGCTTGAAGTAGTTGCGTGTGTTAAAGACGTAATCGCAATATGTGAAGAACAACAAGATTATCAATCTCGTAGCATTTTAGAAAAGCTGTTATTTGATACCGAAGAAGATCATGTTTACTGGTTAGAGCAACAACTTGGTCTAATTGATAAAATTGGTTCTGAAAATTATCATCAAGCACAAATGGCTTAGTAGGAGCATATTATGAAAGGCGATAAAGACGTTATTGCAGCGCTTAATAAAGTACTCGCTAATGAGCTTGTTGGTATTAACCAATACTTTTTACATGCACGTATGTTTAAAGATTTTGGCTTTACACAGCTTGATAAAGCAGACTACAAAGTATCAATTCAAAAAATGAAAAACGCTGATCGTTTAATTGAACGTATTTTGTTTTTAGAAGGCTTACCAAATCTTCAAGACCTAGGCCGATTACGTATTGGTGAAAACAGCGAAGAAATGATTGCTGCTAACATGAGTTTTGAACTCGATACTATTGACGAGTTACGAAGCGCCGTTAAACTGGCTGAAAGTAAAAAAGATTACATTACCCGTGAAGCTCTTGATCACATTTTAAATGAACAAGAAGAGCAAATTGATTGGTTAGAAACCCAACAATTACTTATTAAAAATACGGGTATCAAAAACTACTTACAGTCTCAACTGTAAATAGTAACAAGCATAAAAAAAGCAGCTAAAAAGCTGCTTTTTTTATATCTAAATTTTATATGTAATTAAGCAACTTGATCCGTTACATCCGCAATTTGAATAAGTCTGCGATTAAGGATCTTTTTAGTACAACCACAACACTTACCGCATTGGCTGCCTACTTTAAGCTCTTTGGTTAATTCACGCATGGTCGTTGCACCATCGTCAATTGTTTGCTCAATTTTTTTATCAGTCACACCGTGACAAAGACAAATATACATCAATACAAACCGTGTTAATTACATTCAATAGGTGCATACTAATCTAAACGACAATTGTTATCAATAGCTTCCTCACTAATAAATATAAATTATTTATTAGTGTATGGTATTTGTTCTCTTAACTATATTTACCTAAGAATAAAGTTATGGAATAATGGCCGCCTCTTAGGGGAGTAGCCCGCTCAGTAATGAGTAAACTTATCAACATAATTGCACCTCATGTGCATGGTAAGTTTGTAATGTTGTAGCAAGCGTTATCGGCGAGACCTAGGTAGACACTATCCTCATGGCGGGAGATAGTTGTTTGCCTTGGTTTAGTATTCCCGCCTGTAAGAATCAATAATGGAAGTTTTTTTAACCTCAACCGTCACTGTTACACTTGCCGAAATTGGCGATAAAACCCAGCTTTTATCACTCCTGTTAGCTGCCCGTTTTCGTAATAAAAGCGCACTTATTCTTGGTATTTTAGCCGCAACTTTACTCAATCATGGCCTATCAGCGTGGTTTGGGCAGTGGTTAAGTAATAGTTTTTCTTCTGAATATTTACCTTGGCTTGTAAACATCAGCTTTATTGTTGTTGGCCTTTGGCTATTAGTTCCAGACAAAGACGAAGATGTAAGTAGTAAATACGATAGCTACGGGGCTTTTTTAGTTGCTTTTGTATTATTTTTTATTGCAGAAATTGGTGATAAAACACAAATAGCGACAGTGTTGCTAGGCGCACAATATCAGTCTGTGTTTTGGGTAACGGTAGGAACCACGTTAGGTATGCTAATTGCTAACGTGCCTGTTATATATGCTGGTAATGCATTACTAAAAAGAATATCTCTAAACACCGTACGTGCTATTGCTGCTTGTGTGTTTGTGTCATTAGGTATTTATGGCTTAGTGACAATTTAATCAATGTTAAAGCTCGTAACTGTTGATTTAAGTGCGAGCCTTAATTTTTTCTGCACGTTATTTACGCATTATTTACACAATAACATCCCTTGGTTTGTGTAATTAAGAGGTTTGAGTTAAAACCTGCAGCTAAATTAGTGACCGCAGTTTCAACAAAGCCACTTCCCTGGGCACACGCTAACCCTTCGGAGAGAGGACCGGCATAAACAAAATCACCGTTTTTATTAATAATAACGGCGGCAGGCGTTGCCGGAATAACAAGTTTAAGCTTTGGTGTTAATTCAACTTGTACAACCTTCATAGCTTTATTGGCAGCAAAAGAGCTTAACGATGAAATATGTGGTTTAGCCTGTATGGTGCACCCGCAATTTTTTTCAGTTATAAGCACTAACGACGCTTCATTAGTGTCAACCCAGTCCAATTGCTTTTTAAAGTTATTAAACCAGTGCTTTTGCAATAAAACTTTTGAGCTATCAAACGGTTTAAGTTGCTCTAACTGAAAATAAACTAACCCTGCAACAACACAAACAAGCCATATAGCTATAAGCGAAAATACAAAAGAGTTAGATTTATTTAAACTTGGCAATGCTTTGCTCTAATACATCAATACTTACATCGATTAACTGCACCTTAGCGGTTAACTGCTGCACTATTTGCGTATCTTGGTACTGATTTTGGCGCATAGTATCAGTACTGCTTGCTATTAACTCGGTATTACCTGCCTGCTCCGCTACCACTTGTGCAACTGAGTCAGAGCTTGAAGATACTGCGGCTATTTGCTCGCTCATTGCTGAAATATTCTCTTTCATTGCAGCACTAATACTTGTTAAATCAACTACAAAACTCACACACTGACTCATTGATTGCGTTGACGTTTTACTATTATTAACAAGATCTTTTAATGTAAGACTAATTTTATCTGTTGTTGCTTTACTGTGGTTAGCCAAAGATCTTACCTCATCAGCAACAACAGCAAAACCTCGACCGTGTTCGCCTGCGCGGGCAGCTTCAATAGCTGCATTTAAAGCAAGTAGGTTTGTTTGCTCGGCAATGCCTGATATTTCATTAAGAAGCCCTGAAATAACATCGCCCGCTGCCACTAAGTGATTTATTTTTTCTTCGGTATGATTAAGCAGTGTTAACAACTCTCTACTTTTAGCGTCTGTTTGAAGCACTTCTTTTAATGCATCACCTGCAGATTGTGTAATATGGTCAACTTGGCGCTTAAGCACCTCACTTTCTTCTTCTACAAGTTTAAAGCCATTGGCAACTTGAGCGCCAGAATTAGCAATATCATCGGTTTGTTGTGTGCGTTGAACCGCACCACTCGCTAACTGATCGTGTACATCAATAAGCTCTTGTGAGTTTTTTTGCAATGATTCTGATTGTGTTTGTACCTGTTTAATAACATCAGATAAGTAATCTAGTAATGTGTTAAATCCTGCTACAGCTTCGCTTTTAGTGTCATCCGCGCGAAGAGAGAGTTTAATGTTTTCAGGATCTTTCATTATTTGTTCTGTCGCATAACTTAAAGATAAGCCCGCACGACGTTCCCGTTGCAGCGTTTTTGCAATATAGCCTGCAACTAATACTTCAACTATTGCGTATCCAGCATGAATTAGCACCGTAGTAAAAGCGAGTCTATCAGGGTCAAATACGTAAAAACCCGTATTTTGAGTTTGTAAATAATAAAAAGATAAATGATGTACCGCTACAAAAATAATAGCCGTAATAAACACTCGCCACTGTACAAAAACAATTAACATGGGCATTAAAATAAATATTTCAAAATGGACTTCAATCAGCCCAAAAGTTTGTTGTATGTGCAAAAAAGAAAACATCATTATGGCGGCAGCTACCACATGGGGGATAATAGGGCTATCACCTTGTGTTTTTAAAAGCCATATAGGTAATAAACACAATGGCAAACCTATCATAAAAGCCTGCGCTAATGTGTCGAAATACAAGCCTATAGCAATAGACTCGACAAACAAAAGACTGAAAATAATTGTAAATAACCGGCCAATACTAGACATAAGAACCTTAAAATTGTTGTTTGCATTGTTGTTTTATAAAGCAGTCTGCAATATACGTATATAAACGAGTTTCAGTTTACTTAACACAATAATTAACTAACGACACATCAAAGCAATGCATTTTATTTACATTACATGCATGCGGTCTACTTAATTATAGGCAGTATTTTCTTAAACGTAGGCGTAGCAGCTTTTTTTGTCCATTGAAAAATTACTATTTCAGCGCATGAAATTACAGCTCCAGCTTGACGTAGCTGCTCAATCGCCAAATTTTTATTTTGCGGGTTTCTCGAACCAACTCCGTCGTAAACAATAATAACTTCAAAGTCATTTTCTATTAAATCTAAGCATGTTTGTAAAACACACACATGTGCTTCAGTTCCCACAACAACAACTTGCTTTTTACCATGGCTTTTTAACGTATCAACAAAACCAGGCTCTGCACACGCACTAAAGTACGTTTTATGAAAATACGTGGCATTAGATAACGTATTTTTAATTTGCTGATTAGTCTCGCCCAAACCTTTAACATATTGCTCCGTTACTAAACATGGAACGCCATGAATAATACCCGCTTGTGCTAACTGCAATGTGCTTTTTAAAATATTCGGAAAATCTTTAATTGCAGGAGCAAGCAACTCTTGTAAGTCTATAACTAATAACACGCTGTTTTTTGCATCAACATTAGAGAAAACCACTATACTCTCCTTCTAAGCATTTACTATTATCTGTATAGAGTAGCTCACTATTTAAAAATAGGACTTTTAGCGTTATGTATATTATTTGTAATTAAAAAATAAAAACTTATGCTATATTTACTATCTAGCTAAGCATCATCCTATCTTCCACTGAGAGTGTTTATAAGTGCGTTTGAGCAAATTTTTTTTTCATATCACCATCACTTTTTTACTATGCATCCAAAGCACTTTTGCATCACAAAACTATGCTCAGCAATTACAACGAATTTCTACTGACGAAGGCCTATCACAAAGTTACGTTTTGCAGACTCAAGAGGATGATATTGGTTATATTTGGATAGCAACCCAACAGGGTTTAAACCGTTTTGATGGTTATAATGTAAAAACTTTTAGTGGCGGCTTTGGCCTAGATAAACACTATATTTATGCATTATTTAAAGCCGAAGACGGAAAAATCATTGTCTCAACAGATCTTTCTGGTGCCTATATAATAGATCCCCTCACTTTAAAAACCGAAAAAATCTATTCTGGTCAAATAGATAAAGAACAAAAAATGTTCTCTCCGATCTCTGCAATGACTCAGCAACAAGGTACTTTTTACTTCGCCATAGATGCCCAAATATATACATTTGATGAGACGAGTAAACGCTTCACATTTAAGCTAATCCTGCCAAATAAAGGTGACTACATTCGGTCATTAACAATATATAAAAACACTTTATATATTGGTACAAATGATGGTTTATACACTGCAAATATAGATAATTCAGAACTTGTAAAAATACCTCTTCATCCCCCTGAAAAAAATACGATAGATAATGTAAACGTCAAATTCTTAAGTGTTGATAATGAATTAGGATTACTTGTTGGTACTGTTGAAGGCATGTATCAATTAGCATTCGATAATACCAAAAATATATCTGCAGCAAATATTACAACTTTAATCCCTGATTATAATATATGGGATTATGCCAATACTGTTTACGGGGAGTTTGTAGCAACCGAAAGTGGATTGTTCAGTTATCACCGCGAAACCAAAGAACTAGAATTCGTATTAAATTATGAAAAAAGTAAGTTTAATATTAATGAAAACTCAATAAACGATCTAATGGTTGATAAGTCCGGCGTACTTTGGCTCGCATCTAGAACCCAGGGCGTGTTTACATGGCCAATTAAAACCCGACGGTTTAAACACATTACTTTACCCGGTAACAATACTGTTCATGCCACCTACCAAGACAAAAATAATATTATTTGGTTAGGAACAGAAGATGGAATTGCACGGTACGACAAAGCAACAAATAAAAGTGATGTATATCTAAGCTCAACCGACTCAAAAGCAATATACGGGGCATCTGCCGTTTATGATATTTTTGCGTCTTCAATTGGTGATAATCAATTCCTTTGGCTTGTTACTTTCGATGGTTTTAAACTGTTTGATAAACAAACGGGTAAAATTATTGAAAATAAAGACACAGAAAAAGATGTAATTAACCAATCCAACTTATTTGGCTTTGCCCAGTTATCTGCAGACACATATGCATTTATGTCGGATGATAATTTTTATGTTTTTAATGAAACAACAGGAAAAACAAGAATTATTAAGGGGCTCAAAGAGCAAGTCGATCCTTTATTTTCTTACGCTTTTTATAAACACCTCGACACACATCCTGAAGAGTTTGTACTTGGCACATCAAAAAGCTTCCTTAGGTACAACGAAAAAACGAAAACTTTAACGACTATATTTCAGTCTTTTAATCCTAAAGAAGATATTTTTTACACTGTAGAAAACTTTTACTTAGACTCAAAACGAAACATTTTATGGTTAGCAACCACTCACGAAGGTTTGCTAGGCGTTGACACCGTTACTTATGAAATAAAGCACTATATAGGATTAAAAAATTCGTTTAATACTGATTCTATCTATTCACTACTTCCTGATAAAAACGGCTTTTTATGGGCAAGTACCGACAATGGTCTTTATCAAATAGACCTAGATACACTCAATGTAGTGAGTTTTTCAGTAAAAGACGGTTTGAATATAAACCAATTTACACCAATAGCGGCAGCAACATTAAGCGATGGCAGGCTTATGTTCGGCAGCAATGCTGGAGCCTTACTTTTTAATCCGTTAGACTTTAATGAAGAAGAACAATTACAAAAAAGTAATCTGGCTATTACTGATATTAGCCTCCTTACTAGGGAACTCAATTACAATCCTCATAAATACCTTAGCAAACCACTTGAATTAAATTATGAAGACATGGGATTGACGGTTAGCTTTTCTAACTTCTCTTACCCTAATATTGATAAAGCATATTATAAAGTAATCCTTTCAGGGCCTACGTCTCTTACATATGAAGATTTACAATCTAATCAAGTGTTTTTCACAAAGCTTCAACCTGGTAATTACTCACTAAAAATATCAGCACATAATCGTGATGGT
The DNA here is from genome assembly GCF_014164135.1 of Pseudoalteromonas sp. SG45-1. Lineage (NCBI taxonomy): Bacteria > Pseudomonadati > Pseudomonadota > Gammaproteobacteria > Alteromonadales > Pseudoalteromonadaceae > Pseudoalteromonas > Pseudoalteromonas sp. SG45-1. Next base: position 167,578 of record NZ_JACJEP010000005.1, on the reverse strand, counting down.
ATTATTACAAGCGAGCCTACAACACTTAATATCAACGTGGCGTATGCTCCTTGGAAATCGCCCATTGCTATAGCCACCTACATTATTTTAATTCTTGGGGTGTTATTTTTTATTTTTTGGCAGTATCGCAGCCGCCGAGTAGCAATTGAACAAGCCCATAGAGCGACTATTCATTCGCAAAAGCAAACAGAACTCGCGCTTAAAAATAATAAAAGCGGCGTATGGGATTATAATTTTAAAGACGCTTCCGTAAATACGCTCAGGGGAAGTGAATTAGGCTATACAGACTTACCTGAACGCGTGCATATAGATCAATTTTTAGCGCTTATACACCCAGACGATCGACGTCGTTTTGAAAACCAATGGGAAAACTACTTCAAGTACAAAAAACAACAAAACTGGCAAGCAACTTACCGTTTACAGCATAAAAATGGCCATTGGCTCTGGTATCAAGATACAGGGCAAGTTATATACGATCCTCAAACAAATGAGCCTCTATATGTTTCTGGCATATATACCAATATCACCGAGCAACGAGCTAATGAGCAACAAGCAAAAATTTTAGGTGAAGCGTTTAGCCAAATAAACGATTGGTTACTTATACTCGATAAGCGTTTAATGCCATTTTCTGCGAACAATAGTTTTATTGAAACATTTTCAAACGAGCAAACGGCCACCAAAATTAGCCCTAAATTGTTTATTAAAGCAATTGGTAAAGATAAGTGCAGAGAGTTTGCTAGTATTTTAAAAAAATTAAAACCAACTGAAAACTGGCAAAGTGATGTTTATATAAGAACAGCAAGAAATAATGAACACCCAATACATATAAGTGCCACAGCTGTAACAAAAGACACTGCAAGTTACTATGTGATTGTTATTACAGATTTAACTGAACAAAAACGTGCTGAAAACGAACTGCGCTATTTGGCTAATTTTGACCCTCTAACGCACCTACCTAATCGTAGTTTAATGTATCAAAACATTGAAAAGGCGATTAAATATGCCGATAAAAACAATACCCAATGCGCATTATTATTTATTGATTTAGATAAGTTCAAACCTGTTAATGACTCTTTTGGCCATGCAGTGGGTGACAAGTTGTTATGTAATATTACCCAAAGAGTAAGCGGTATGCTTAGCGAAAACGCTATACTTGGCCGCCAAAGTGGTGATGAATTTTTAGTGCTGATTCAAAATATAAAATCACTCCAATCTCTTCGCGATAACGTAAGAAAAATTAGTAATGAATTAGCTAATAAAGTAATTATTGAAGACTTCTCTATTAATATCTCAGCAAGTATTGGCGTAGCTCTATACCCATTCGATGCTGTAACCACAGATATACTCATCCGTAATGCCGATGTTGCAATGATGCACGCTAAGCAAGGCGGGAGAAACGACTTTAAGTTTTTTAGCGATGAAATGAATGAGCTAATAAAACAAAAGTTACTGCTTGAAAATGATTTAAAAGATGCAGTAAAAGACAACCGATTTTTTAATCACTACCAGCCTATTATCGACATAGAAGAAAAAACAATAAATGGCGTGGAGTTACTCATGCGCTGGAAAAATGAAGGCCAGTTAATATCTCCAGCTCTTTTTATTCCTGTAGCTGAGGAAACCGGTTTAATAGAACTTCTTACTGAGCAAGCCTTGCACCGTTCACTAATTGAACTTGCGCCTATACTCAGCGTAAACCCGTTGTTTTATATATCTTTAAACTTATCGCCTAAACACATTTTAAAAACAAACATAACACAGCGGTTAATGGCTATATTAGCGGACTCTCAAGTTCATCCAAGACAATTAAGGCTCGAAATAACAGAGAGTATTTTATTAGAAGATAAGCTTAAAGCAGCCAAACAGCTGCAAAACCTAAAAGCTGCTGGGTTTAAATTACTGCTTGACGATTTTGGTACAGGATACTCATCACTCACCTACTTAAGCCAATTCCCTATTAATGTTATTAAGATAGATCAAAGCTTTGTAAATAGTATTGGTATAGATAAGGGAGATGAATCAATTATTAAAACTATTTTTTCATTGGCAGAAAACTTAGATCTATACTGCATTGCAGAAGGAGTAGAAACGCGCGAACAGATGCTCTTTTTAGCCGAGGTTGGCTGCCATGTATTACAGGGTTATTACTTTGCAAAACCAATGAATGCTAAAGACTTACGTAAAAGCGATTGTTTTAGCAATATCATTGATTTGATTTGATTTGATTTGATTTGAAACATTAAAAGCGTGCTAATCATTATTACACGCTTTTATATTAATTAGATGCTATTAATGGATATGATGGCATTCATGGCTTTCAATTTGTAATACACTATTACGTACATTAAATTTTTCGGCTAATAATTGCTCTACTTTCATACGACACGCTTCATCATGTTTTTCAATCGTACAATGTTGTTTAAGGACAACGTGTGCGCCTACTACAATACCATTATATTTGCGCGTTACAGTGACATTATGGACATTATGAACATGTTCCATATCTGTAATTTTACTTTCAATATCAGTAACTTTAGGAAGTTTCGCTTTATTTAGGCGTAAACCTTTTATACAACTAATTATGACCTTAATACCGGTGAATAATACGAAAGAAGCAATTAACATACTCGATAAAATATCGATTACAACCCAGCCTGTAAAATATATAAGAATACCGGCAACAAATGTCGATACGGTAGAAATCAGATCAAAGAATGAATGTAAAAATACCGCGTACACATTAATACTCGCTTTGCGGCCTTTATATAAAACCCATGCAGCAGCCCCATGAAATAAAAAACCAATAGCAGCAATAACCGACATTAAATAACTATTGATAGCCAGCTCATTTCCTTCATGTTGGTGTATATAGCGCTCACCACCTTCATACAAAATAATTAAACTGATTGCTAGGTATAAAAACCCGTTCACTAGGCCACCAAAAAGCTCTGCTCGTTGATGGCCATCGTTATAGGTTTTGGCAAAATGAATAGCGAGACTTGATGCTATCAGTGCGATGAATAACGAGCTATTGTGAACAAACAAATGCCCCGCATCAGCAAGAACAGCAAGCGAATTAGAATAATAAGCACCTATAACCTGAATTACCATAAACGAACACGTAATTGCTAGCGCAATGAGTAACCGACGACGAGAAGCTTGGTGTGTAGTGATTTCTGTCATGAAATGCTTGAATAACCTATACTTAAAGTGCAAATAAGCCAAAGATGGCTTAGAGTAGAAATGGGTAATGATATACAGTATCAATTATAATACGTACTGCCCGCAAACGCACTAAAAACTTAGTAAATCAAAAAAAAATGTGCTAATAGTTAGTAAAGAAAAAGAATTTAATTATGGCTTGGACACATGGAGAGTTGAGTGAGTAATAACCTATCAGAAGAAGCATGGCAAAACTTGGAGTTATTGCCGTTTTGCGTATTACTTTATGATGCCAATGAAGATATATTTAAAGTTAACAGCCAGGCACAGGACTTGTTTGACTTAAAAGACCAATCACATTTTTATAAAACTGATTTTTCACACATCACTTTAACCAATCATCACAGTAAAAAAAATCTGTTGATCGAGGAGCTATTCTTTGATTATTTTACGGCAAATAACCAATGCCAGTTTATTTTATCGAAACAATCATCCAAATTGCTACTCAACGTAAAATTTGCAAATTTACCTAATTCAAACTCCATTATTATTATCGATATATTAAATAACAACGTGGATGAACAATATGATTTTGATAATATTATATCGAACATCTCAACTGACTTAATTGATATTCAAAATGACGATGTTGATAAGCATATTAACTATGCATTAAAAGCAGTCGGTACGGTTTGCAATGCCGATAGGAGTTATCTTTTTAAGTTTGCCGAAGATGGTAAAACTATTAATAACACTCACGAATGGGTCAATGATGGTATCAAAGCTTTTAAAGACGACTTACAAAACCTTTTAAAAAGCGACCTCCCTTATTTTTTTAGTTCGATGGCCCGTACCCATTTATTCAGAGTGAATGATGTATCTTTGCTCCCCATTCAAGCAATGAGCGAAAAAACGATTTTCCAGCGACAAGAAATAAAATCGGTACTTTGCATTGGTTTACGCTATGACAAAGAACTGGTTGGCTTTATTGGCTGTGATTGTGTAATTCAAAAGCAAGACTGGACAGATTTAGACCTTATTCGCCTAAGGTTAGTAGGTGAAATGCTTGCTAATGCTTTCAAAAATTTAAATTATAAGCAAGAGCTTCAACAAACTCAGCAGCAACTCATTAACGCCAACCAAAAACTCAATAAACAAGTCAATACGGATGGCCTTACAAACATTGCTAATAGACGTTGTTTTGATCAGACTTTAAAATGCGAAATTAAGCGTTGTGCACGTAATAAAGAATCTATCAGTTTAATTATGTGTGATATTGATTTTTTTAAGCGTTATAACGATAACTATGGGCATCAGCTTGGCGATGAAGTGCTAAAGCGAGTGGCCAAAGCGCTACACTATATTTGTAAACGCGAAGGTGATCTAGCAGCTCGTTTCGGGGGTGAAGAATTTGCGATAGTTTTACCTGCAGTCGACACAGAACACTGTCAAAGGTTTGCTGTTCTTATTCAGGAAAAAATCGCAGAACTCGCAATTGAACATAACTTTTCAACTGTCAGTAAATACCTCACTTTAAGCATTGGGTTTTATAGTTTCATACCCAATCACAAAACAAAACCCAAAGAGGTTATAACTAACGCCGACATAGCCCTTTATAACGCAAAAGAAACAGGTAGAAATAAAATAGCTAGTTTTTAAAAACCGACTAAGGTGGCTCACTGCAGTGAGTTTTAGTGGTTTAAAGTTTGCTGTAGTGATAATCCATACACCTGAAATTATAAACAATACAACTACTCAGTGATTTACGCGTAGTAAGCTAAGTAAGGCGTTGAAAGTGAGCAACCAATTATCGCCAGTACTGAGGTTTTAGTAACTAAAAAAGAAGTGGTATTATGTGGGTTACGCCTAAAAGCTAATCATCACTGAAAATTACAAGTTACAGTAAAACGGGCGGCTCAAACTGCCCTTTTTTTATACCGGAGATCTGAAATACAGCGCCTTGTTCACCAACAGTATTATTAATCGCTTCATCAAATGCCGATGTTACAAGTAGCAACTCAGCATTTTCACCACCGAAGGCGGTGCACGTCGGTTTTAATGCACAAAGCTCTATTGTTTTAATTAGCTCACCGCTTGGGGATAAACACATAACACATCCCATTCCCCAAACAGCTAGCCACAAATTGCCTAATTTATCGGTTACGCAGCCATCGGGGTCAACATCAGTATTATTAAATTGATAAAAAACACGTGGCTCAGCGCAAGGCTCACCAGTTTTCTCATCCAAATCTAATACATAAATGCAACTCGTTAAAGAGTCGCAGTAATAACCGCGTAAACGGGACTTATCAAAACACAATCCATTTGGGATACTCAAACCACTTACAACGGCTTTAAGCTGGTTTTTATAATAACGGTATATTTTACCATCCCCTTTTTTAGCATTTACATCCATTGTACTTAACCAAAAGCCACCCCATGGATCAGCACGGCCGTCGTTTGAACGTCGATTTAGCTGTGTATTTTCAATACTAAGGATAAGATGGCGAGTGCTTGAATTAATATGGTATTTGTATATACCAGTACTTGTCCCTAGCAATAAGTGCTGCTCATCAATCCACGCTATTGCACTGAGCGTATCGGGCATATTCACGGTTTTTAGTTGGCTTTCGCTGTGTATATTTTTGCTTAAAAGTAATTTTTTATTTATATCGACCCAAAAAAAAGTGTTCAGCATAGGATGCCAAAGAGGACTTTCTGCAAGCTGACTCTGTGTGCTTTCAAAAATGGTTACGCTAGGATCAAACATAAGTAGTTATTCTTTATTATTAACAAAGCCTTGTAATACTAAACCTTACCAGAAAGCAGTGAGTTCCGCGATGTGTACCCTGCTTTAATTTTTTATCATCTTCAGTAATCTCTATCGCATTTTTTAGACTGAGTTGATAACATCAAATTTCATAAAAAGGATTGGCCATGAACAACAATAATAAAAACACACTCGTCGTTGAAGGCGGTGCAATGCGCGGTATATTTGCCGCTGGTGTGCTTGATGAGTTTTTAAAACAGCAATACCAGCCATTTGAACGCTATTTTGGTGTTTCAGCCGGAGCAACTAATATAGCCGCATTTTTATGCAAACAACCAATGCGAAATTATAAAGTGATTACCGACTATTCATGCCGTCCTGAATTTATTAATTTAGCGCGCTTTATTAAAGGTGGTCATTTATTTGATTTAGATTGGTTATGGCAAGAAACAATTCGCGAAATACGCCTTCATACAGAGGTATTCGAACAAACTCCACAAGAGTTTTATATTGTATCTACGGCAATCGAATCAGGCAAAGCACACTATTTAAAAGCCACCAGCGCCGATATGGTGCATCAATTAAAAGCATCATGCGCTATACCCATTGCATATCGTGACTACCCTATTATTAATGACATAGCGATGACCGATGGCGGTGTTGCTGATTCAATTCCGGTTATAAAAGCTTACGAAATGGGTGCACGCGAAATCACCGTTATTTTGTCTCAATGTTTAGGCTATCGTAAAAAACCAAGTAAGGCACCTTGGCTTACTAAAAAAATGTATAAAAACTATCCTGCATTAGTTCAAGCGACCTTAGATAGGGCTGATTTTTATAATAAGTCTATCGATTTTATTATGAATCCACCAAATGACTGCAAAATCAATATTATTGCTCCACCAGCTAATTTTAAAGTTGGCCGAACCACTAAAAAGTTTGAAATACTTAATAGTGGTTACAATATGGGAGTTGATGCTGCTAAGGCCTTTTTAGCTAAATAACTGCATTTTTTACCCTAATAATTGCGGCGCTTTACCCGCAATAACTGCAGTTAGTAACCCTGCTAACATAGCTCCTACAACGGTGCATATTGCACCGCCTAAAATACCATAAACACTCATAAAGCATATCAGCGCTAAACTAAATAGCAGTGTACATAAAAAAGCTTTAGTGGGTATTGTGAGTGTGTTTTTGCGTATATTAAGCATCATTAATAATAGACTTACCATGGCAATTATAATTAGTAGTTCGTTCATGCGGGTTGTACCTCTGCTTGTAATTTTTGTGTGTTTTTTATTTTTAAGGCACCAAAAATACACGCGATACCCACCACCATAAAACTTATATCTACTATCGCGACAAGCGAGCTATTAAGGTTAATAACATTGCTCACGCCAAATATAATATTGAGCGGCAGCACCAAAGCAAGCGAAGCGCCGCATAGCAAAAGAGTCAGCTTAAAATAGTTTTTATAACCTATAGGCAATACACTTAAGAGTAACCATGCCAACCACGTATAAAAAAACACGGGTCCAAAAAAGCTATTTTGCGCCACACCAATAACGGTATAATTAAGTACAACTTGCAAAGGAAATAACACAAAGCTTGCTAATACCAAGCCTCCACAACTACCAATAATAAAACGATTCCAGAGTGCATATGCCTGCACACTCAGCGACGGGCTACTGCCACGTGTACGCTTTGCTAGCCACATCATCATGCCCGAAATAGGTAAAAGCGCAGTACTTAAGCCAAGCAATACCCAAAGTAATTTTACAAACACCCCTGCAAAGTTCCCAAAGTGCAGCGGAAACATCAACTCAATTACTTTTATCGAAACACCTGAAATATCACCAAAACTACTCATCGACTGCACAAACTCACCATTGCCTTTATAATGCAGTAATTGAGAAGCAACAGCCTCGCCACCTAACAAACGCAAATACACCTGCGCATTCGCATCGTTATGCGCCATTATTGTGACATCCCTAATTATTGCTTCAGGGTAACGACTATGAGCATTGTCTAAAATAGTGTCTATTTTTGTAGGTTGCTTAATGTGGCTAACTACCGGCTCAGGAATAGCGGTAAACGTTTCTATTAACTTATCTTGATCGCCACCAAAGCTCACAAACGCAGCTGCTGGTAATAAAATAACGGTCGCAAGCCCTAAAAATGATCCTGTAAAACCAATTACAATATTAAATACGCTGCCCCAAATACCTATGACCTTATGAGCATCGCTTACTGCAATATCTAATCCTTTATCTCGCCTAAACGTAAAGAGCTCTTTTATCAATTTACGATGAATAAACAAGCCTGTCACTGCACTTACTAAAAGTGTTAAACCTAAAAAACCAGTGAGTATTAACCCAATTGGTCGCCCTAAATGCAAATCTGCATGAAACTCACCTATATAAGTTGGCGCATCCGTTTTTTTATTAGCGTAAAATTCTTTACTAGGCCCATAGTAAGTATTTTCCAGCGCCAATGTATTGGGATGAAATTGAAATACTCTGGCCACCTCTTGGTCATAGTTTTCATCGCCATGGTGGGATTCAAATACCAACGTTAATAAATGAAAGTTATGTCCACTTGGTAAAAACACATGAATGTTTTCGCCAAATTCACTAGGCACCTGTTTATGGTATTCGTTTACTAGTCGATTAATTTGCGCGCTGGCAACGTGTTGGCTAGATTGTAGCTCTGGATTTGCCCATATTTTTAACTCAGGTCGCGACAGCACTGCTAACGCCCCACTAAATGCAACAATAAATAGCAGTACAGCAGTAATAATTCCTACCCAGCTATGTAATAAAAATAGCTTTTTTAAAGTAATCGACTTCATCCCTGCCCCTGCGTTAACGCCCAAAAACTCAATAAACCATGTAATACACACAGTGCAAACATTACAACAAACGGTTGCCATACCTTTTGCGCCAAATACGCATAAATAAACAACGCAGTCCAAATAACAGGAAAGAGTAAAATAGGCAGTAATATTTGTTCATTCATTTGAAACGGTAAATAAGTTGTCATACCCGGAATCATTATTACCGCAGTAATTAGCGCTAGCACACATGCAATTAGGTGCCTTCGCCGTGTAGCTGTAAACGTTTTTTTATTATTCATTATTCGCTCATTAAATTTGCCCAAACATATACAAAACATCATATGCAAATGATAACAATTGTTATTATATTGTGCATTTAACACTTAATGCAATTTATTAAACACATTAAGTCTAAAAATACTGTTGGTTTGCTTTAAGAGCTTTTATGCTACGCCTCGCAATTTAGGTACGCAGTAATGCGTCATTTCAGTTAAGCCGAGTTCGGGCTTTTTAATTTTTCAGGAAGCAGTAAACCGTGGATATAATTAACGCGATTATTTTAGGTATTATTGAAGGAATAACAGAGTTTTTACCCATATCATCAACTGGGCACTTAATTGTAGCGTCAAAGTGGTTAGGCATTGAATCAACAGACACTAACCTCGCCTTCGAAGTCATTATCCAACTTGCCGCCATTTTAGCGGTACTAGCCAACTATAAAGACAAGTTTAGCCCTAAACATTTCAATTTATGGGTGAAAGTTGCCATTGCATTTATTCCTTTGGGTATTATTGGTTTTATATTTAGTGATGTAATAAAAACACTGTTTAGCGTACCAGTAGTAGGTGTTATGTTTATTGTAGGCGGTGTGATCTTTTTACTATTAGAGCGCAGTTATAAAGAGGCTCACTGCACAACTACCGATGTAACCCAAGTTACTTATAAACAAGCACTTTGGATTGGCGTAGCACAAGTATTTGCGTTAATTCCGGGGACTAGTCGTGCTGGGAGCTCTATTGTTGGTGCCATGTTGTGTGGTTTAAACCGAAAAACCAGCGCTGAATTTTCATTTTTACTTGGTTTACCTGTACTTGCAGCAGCCTCAGGGTACGACTTACTTAAACATTACCAACTGTTTAGCTTAGATGACCTAACTGCCCTTGCTGTAGGTTTTTTAACGTCTTTTATAGTTGCTTATTTTACTATTAAACTATTCATACGCTTTCTAGAAAATTTCACTTTTGTTAGTTTTGGTCTTTACCGAATCGTATTTGGTGTTATTTTACTAACTAACCTGAATTCTGGTTAAGAGATTTAAAAACACTATAAATAATAACGATATTTAAGTCTGTTTCTCTCTAGCTAGAAATTTTTGGTGAAAACAAGGCGAATTTACGCGTCAATAGCTGGTCTATTGCAAGGAAATTCAACGCAGTTAGCGCTAAAAATAGCTGCTTGAGATAGATTTATTATCCAGAACTCAGGTTAGCTATAGCCTAAACATAAGAGAACATTATGAGCGAAAAAATAAACGAAGAAGCACTCCACGCCCTAAAAATAGCTTTTACTTACATGCCTAAAGCGATTGAAGTGACAAAGTATGAATATGGCGAGCGCTACCAAAGCGTACTTGATCACATTGAAGCTGTACGTGAAACACTGCTTATTAACGATGTTGACCCAGAGGAAGTAGGCGGCGATATCAACCCTGAGTACACACCAAACTCAACGTACTAATATACACAATAAGCTGCGAGCAACTTACTCGCAGTTTGTGTTTAAATCAGTTGTGCTTAATTAGAGAAAGTTTATATAAAGTAATAATTAACTAAATATATTTAATTTTTTTGTTAAACTAGTGCTTTATCAAGCTATAGACTCAGTTCTAAAACCAACAGGATGTTTACTATTGAATTTTCTTAGGCAATTTCACGACATAGTATCTAACCAAAGTTTAGACTTTGATGAAAAAACCCATCAGCTACTAGCATTTGGACTTAAAGTGTTTAACCTTGATTTAGCTATTATTAGTAAGGTCGAGAAAAACTGCTACACCGTGCTACATGCCATTACGCCAGATAATGCATTAGAAATAGGTACTCAATTTGATTTAGATGGCACCTATTGTGTACACACTCTTAGTGCGGGTTCTGCACTTGCATTTCATAACGTCTCACAAAGCGCAATTGCTGACCATCCTTGCTATGCAAACTTTAAACTTGAGTCATATATTGGGGCACCTATTAAAATAGGTACCGATATATTTGGAACTGTAAATTTTTCTTCTGCCAATCAATCTCCAGTATTTACAGATGCCGCCTACGACTATATTGAGCTATTTGCGCAGTGGTTAGGGGCAGAACTAGCTCGCAGCATCACTAAAGAAAAATTAATAAAAAACAGCAATAGCTTATTAAAACTAGAAAGCATAGCAAATATAGGCACGTGGGAAGTTGACCTTACTAATAATAAAATTTATTGGAGTCAGCAAACTAAACAAATCCATCAAGTTGATGAAAACTATCAGCCTGAAATTGAATCTGCAGTTAACTTTTATAAAGAAGGTGCAAGCAGAGACGAAATAAGTAAAGCAGTTGAGCTTGCTATACAACACGGCGAAAAGTGGCATCTAGAGCTTGAAATTATTACAGCCAAAAATCAGACCATTTGGGTATCTACATTTGGTGAAGCCGAATTTGACGGTGATACCTGTGTACGTTTGTTTGGTACCTTTCAAAATATTACCGAAGCAGTGGCTTTAAGAGAAGAGCTTAAAAATAAACAAGAACAAGCCGAGCGATTACTCGAAGATAGAAGCATGCTTTTTGCAAAAATAAGCCACGAACTTAGAACACCGCTAAATGGCATTACGGGCATGCTTACTACGTTAATAGATGAACATAACGAACAAAAGAGAACCGAAAAAATAAAAGTCGCGCTGCGTAGCGCAGATATACTCTTGAGCATAATAAACGAAGTACTCGATTTTTCTAAAATTAACCACGGTGAGTTAAAACTAGAACCCACGGATGTTTTATTAAATACAACATTTACTGATCTCATTTCTTTGTACACCCCGTTATTTAAAAACAGCAATGTAGAACTAGAAGTAAAAAATGAAATTTCTGATAGCTGCTGGGCATATTGCGATAACACACGCCTAAGTCAAATTACCTCCAACTTATTAAGTAATGCGTTAAAATTTACTGAGCGTGGTTGTGTAAAACTGCACACGTCTGTGATTAATAACAATAATAAATTAACGCTAAACATTAAAGTCGCCGATACGGGAAGAGGCATGTCTAGCCAATTTCTTGAATCTTTATTCTCCCCTTTTACTCAAGAAGTAGATGCTAAAAACAGTAAAGGAGGCACAGGACTTGGCCTCGCAATAGTTAAAGAACTTGTTGAGTACATGGGTGGAACAATCAAGGTCAGTAGTAAAGTTAATCAGGGAACTACTTTTTCGCTAAGTATCCCTATAGAGCTAGGTAAAGAGCAAAAAGTAGAGCTAAATCCGCTATCAAAAATAAACATTAACGCTTCTAAGCTTTCTGTTTTAGTGGTGGATGACAACGACATAAACAGGCTAGTTCTTGATGCGTCGCTTAATAAACTCAATATAAAGCCAGACTTTGCAGTAGATGGGCAAGATGCCATATTTAAATGCGAGCAAAAGCATTACGACCTTATTTTTATGGATTGTATTATGCCTATACTCGATGGTTTTGAGGCTACAAAACAACTGCGATCAAAAAGTATCTGTCCGCACGATTCAACCTATATTGTTGCCCTTACAGCCAATACTTCATCGCAAGATAAATTAGCGTGCAAACAAGCTGGTATGGATATGTTTATTTCAAAACCGTTTAAAATGCATTCTTTAGAAGTCGCTATTGCGTCAGCGGCGCAATTACTAAAGCTTTAAAAATATTAGCTTTGCACACTTAACCGCGTGCTAAATATAGTTAGATAAGGCATTAACAATGAAAAACATAATTAGAACTATATTACTAACTGTCCTTATTGTTGCAGTATTTAAAGGCGTTTCCACTGGGCAATGGAGCTCATCAATAACAATAGTTATCGTATCGGGCGTATTGCTGTTAGTTACATTTATCAGTGCTAAGTCATCACGTGGATCATCTGTTTATACTGGCAGTGACTCAACAGCTTCCTCTAGCAGTAACTCATCACATTCTTATACAAATTGCGGCGGCGATTCTGGTGGTGGGTGCGATTAAATCGTGTGCTAATTCTTAAGCATTAAAAAAGCCGCCTTTGGAGAAGGGCGGCTTGGGTTAACAAACAGCTATGGGTGTAGCCTTGCTGTTATATCAAGAGAGTTTTTACTAATTACATTAAGCAGCGCTTTGATCAGCTTCTTCAGAGTGACGAATTAAATAATCAAATGCGCCTAAGCTTGCTGTTGCACCGCTGCCCATTGCAATAATAATTTGTTTAAACGGAGTATTGGTTGCATCCCCCGCGCCATAAATGCCTGGTAATGAAGTTGCGCCTTTAGCATCAATTAGTATTTCACCAAATTTGCTTAATTCAAGGTCGCTGTCTTTTAACCACTCGGTATTTGGTATTAAGCCTATTTGTACAAATATACCGGCAAGTTCAAGCTCTTTGCTCTCCCCCGACACTCTATCTGTGTACATTAAGCCAGTTACTTTTTTACCATCACCAAGTACTTCGGTTGTTTGTGCACTTTTTATAATAGTAATATTAGCCATGCTTTTAGCTTTACGAATAAGCACTTCATCGGCTCGTAGTGTGTCTGCAAATTCAAGTACCGTAACGCTTTGCACAATATTAGCTAAATCGATTGCCGCTTCTATACCTGAATTACCACCACCAATTACAGCAACAGGTTTGCCTTTAAATAAAGGGCCGTCGCAATGTGGGCAATATGCCACACCGTGGCCACGATACTCTTGCTCACCTGGTACGTTCATTTCGCGCCAGCGTGCACCAGTTGCAAGTACGAGCGACTTAGCTTTAAGTACTGCGCCATTTTCTAGTGTAATTTCGTAACCATTGTTATAACCAAGTGCCGCTGCACGCTGATTATGCATTACATCTACATCGTATTCTTTAACGTGCTCTTCAAGCTGGGCAACCAATTTAGGCCCTTCAGTCGCTTTAATCGAAATAAAGTTCTCTATTGCTAGTGTATCGGCAACTTGTCCACCAAATCTATCAGCAACAATGCCTGTATTTAACCCTTTTCGTGCTGAGTAAATTGCAGCCGACGCGCCCGCTGGGCCGCCACCAACTACCAGTACATCAAACTCGTCTTTTTCGCTTAGCGCTGCTGCTTGTTTAGCAGCCCCTTTGCTATCTACTTTATTAAGTATGTCAGTAAGGCTTAGTGCACCTTGGCTAAATGGTTCGCCATTTAAATATACAGCCGGAACAGCTAAAATATTTCGTTCTTCTACTTCATCTTGAAATAATGCACCGTCAATCATGGTGGCTTTAATATTACTGTTTGTCGCTGCCATAGTGTTAAGTGCTTGCACTACTTGCGGGCACGTTTGGCAACTTAAACTTATGTATACTTCAAAGTTCAGCTCTTGAGTAAGCGATTGTATTTGCTCAATGTCTTCGCTTTTAGCTTTACTTGCGTGTCCGCCAGTATGCAAAAGTGCTAACACTAAACTTGTGAATTCATGACCCATAGGTACGCCTGCAAACGTAACATGAGTTTTTTTAATAGGCGAATGTACAACCATTGACGGGCGACGTGCGCTTGTATCAGGATTGCTTATTACAGTAAATTTATCGCTTAGTGAAGCTAAATCGTTTGCTAAGCTTTCTACTTCTGCTGATTTTTTGCTGTCATCCAAGGCAATAAGCAGCTCAACAGGTTGAGTAAGCGATTCGAAATGGCTTTTTAATTGATTTTTTATGTTGTTATCTAACATGGCTTAACCCTTTTAGGAAAATTTAAACAGCAAGCCTCCCATGCCAAATAATGCATGTGCTTAAACAAGTATATTGATATAGGAGGCACCAACAAACGAATGTTCGTTGATTTAAGGGCAGTTACCTGCCCTTATAAAAGTGGGTAAACCTATATTTAGATTTTACCAACTAAATCTAGTGAAGGTGCAAGTGTGTCTTCACCTGGCTGCCAAGATGCAGGGCAAACTTCACCATCGTGAGTTGCAATGTATTGTGCAGCTTGTACTTTACGAACTAGTTCTTTAGCGCTTCGGCCAATTCCTAAATCGTGAGTTTCGATTACTTTAATTTCGCCTTCTGGGTTCATTACAAATGTACCGCGAAGTGCTAAACCTTCTTCTTCAATCATTACACCAAAGCTACGTGTAATACGCCCTGTTGGGTCGCCAATCATTGGGTAAGTAATTTTACCGATAGTGTCTGACGTGTCATGCCATGCTTTGTGAGTAAAATGAGTGTCAGTAGATACTGAGTAAACTTCTACGCCCATTTCTTGAAGTTGTGCATAGTAATCTGCAAGGTCACCTAATTCGGTAGGACATACAAATGTAAAGTCTGCTGGGTAAAAGAAGAAGATAGACCATTTACCTAGAACATCTTTTTCAGACAATTCTACAAAGTCACCGTTGTGGTAAGCGGTTGCATTGAATGGTTGTAATTTTGTATTGATTAATGAAGTGCTCATGGTATTTCCTCATCTGTGTTTATGTATTTTAAAAGTAATCAACGCTTTCGTTTTAAACGACCTTCTGCGTTGGCTTGATTAATACAATAAGGCCAATAGGAAATTAAATAAAATTGATTGTTTAGATTAAAACAATCGATTTTTTGGGTTGAACTATATAATCATTGTTATCGTAAGCATTATTTGAATTGTAAACGCTGGTGAATTATTAAGACCGCTAATCGCAATACTGCTACAATAGCCGCGCTTCAAATAAGTCATTAAATATAAGGCACACCGTAATGGAAAAATTTGTTAACCATATACAGCTAGGTTACCTAGGCTTAATCCCGTTTTTAGGGTGTGTAGGTTGGCCGCTCATGTTTGGCAGTAATAGCCTTAACTTGGAGTTTTTTACTTTTTACAGTATCGCCATTTTAGCATTTATGGCGGGTAACTTATGGCGCGCCGGAGAGCAAACTTATAGCAATGCGATAAAAGCTGTTGTTCCTGTAATACCTATACCATTTTTATCATTTTTACCTGTTGAGTGGGCACTCGCTTGTTTAGGTGCTAGTTTTTGGTTAGTACTTATATTTGAAAAAGCCACGCCGCAATGGCAAACCTATCATAAAGATTATCAAAAAATGCGTTTTGTACTTACCTCTGTTGTGTTTGTGTGTCATATCCTTACTATTGGCATGAGTATTTACCCTAAATAGCAGCTGTAAACTTAAATATTGCATGGTAATAAGGTAATATCCGCGCACTGCTATTTGAGGACACACCATGATTGACCAACTACGCCAACAACTCGACGAACTTGGCGAAAACTACGTAGAAAAAAACGCTGCATTTAAAATCAAAGTGATCCCATTTTTTTGTGCTATTCGCATTAAAAAAGATCATAAAAGCGAAGGTCGTTTAAGCTTTTATTCAAGTCAATTACTCGAAATATTTTTAGTTGTCTTATTTTTGCTATTCGGTTTAACACTGTACGATACAGATGCAGGATTTACTCACGGCCCTATTCATATTGCCTTTGCCATTTTAATTACCTTTAATCTTATTATTAAACAAATCGCTATTGAAGGGTTAAAAACCAGACTTGCGTTTCATCGTTTACTAGCAAAAGACTCACAAACAAATAGCGATATAAATAATACTGCTACAAACATAAACGCTAAATAAAATATGTATTTAAATCCTCAATGGCGAATACTCACCGTAGGCGATGGCGATTTATCGTTTTCGAACGCTATTTACACTCATCTATCGCCAAAAGCTTTGGTTGCATCCACTTACGATGACCAAACTACTATTGAGCAAAAATACCAGCACAATGCACTTAGCAACTTAAAAGCGCATAACGTTGAGGTACTTAATAGTTTTGATGTAACAAACCATGCATGTTGGCAAGCTCTAAGTGAAAACCAGCACAGCTTTGATGTGGTTATTTTTCAGTTTCCGCTTATACCTGCATTTGTTGGCCGAGAAGCGTTTGAAAACAACACGCGCCAAACCAGTATGAACGTATTAAACCGCGCTTTACTGCACCAATTTATTAAATACGCTAACGAATACGCGCTTGATAAAAATGGGCCAATGCTTTGTTACATCACCTCAAAGGATGTAAAACCTTATCGAGAATGGAATATAGAGGGGAGTTTAAATAACGGTTTAACCGCAGATTACTTAGGCCAAATCCCATTTGATATTAGCCATTTTGAAGGTTATAAAATTCGTAATGTTGACCGCGACAAACACGTTAAAGACACAAGCGGCATAACTTACGTTTTCAGCCCAAAAAGTCTCGAAAAACATACTAGCGAATTAAGCTCACGCCTTACAATGCCTGCATACTTAACATCTAACCATTGCCCCCTATGCCGCGTTGGGCCTTATGTGGCAAGCGAGGACGAAGCCAAGCATCTAAACGCTAAAAAGCATCAGCAAATGCTGCATCTTGAAAGCGATTGGCAACAATGGCTAAATGAGTTTTATAGCTAATTAATAGCCCTACTACTGTTTATTTAATTACTTCCTTGCGTGTTTAATTAAATCAGCCGCTTTTTCAGCAATCGCAATTACCGGCGCATTTGTGTTGCCGGTAATAATAGTAGGCATAATCGACGCATCAACTACGCGTAAGTTACTTACCCCGTGTACTCGTAAATTAGTATCTACCACTGCCATTGAGTCTTGCCCCATTTTACATGTCCCGACCGGGTGATATTCGGTATCTGCAGTTTGGCGTATAAACTCGATTAGCTGATCATCATTATTTATATCAAGCGTGTAGAGCATTTTACCGCGTATGTTATCAAAAGCGTTGCTTTGCATAATAGCGAGTGTTTTTTTAAGACCAGCAAGCATTACAGTTAAATCATCTGGATGGCTTAAATAATTAGGGTCAATAAGCGGTGCACTACGCGGGTTGTTATCTGCTAATGTAATCGTGCCTCGGCTTTTAGGGCGCATAATACTGCTGTGTATACTGTAACCATGCCCAGTGTGTAATTTACGACTATGATCGTCCACCAGCCCTATTACAAATTCTAGCTGCACATCGGGCGCTGGCGAGCCTTCAAATAATTTAATAAACGCGTGCGACTCTGCAAAATTACTGGTTAATCGCCCTTCTCGTTTACTAAACCAGTTAACGCATCCTTTTAAAATGCTGGCAATGCCAAGCGGGCTTATACCAAATGTGCCTTTACTTGTTTTTGATTTATAAAGTGGCACTACCGTTAAGTGATCTTGTAAATTAGCGCCAACACCTTCAAGTACGTGCTGAACCTTAATGTTATGTGCACTTAACTGCTCTTTTGGGCCAATACCCGAAAGCATTAATATTTGCGGCGAATTAATAGCGCCAGCACTGAGTATTACCTCTTTTTTAGCACGTAAATTAATAGCCTCTTTATTGCGCTCTATTTGCACACCTTGCGCTATCTTATTGGTTACATTTATTTTATTAACGTGGCTATGGGTTAATACCGTTAAATTCGGGCGGTTTAAATACGGTGTTAAATATGCTTTTGCTGCACTACAACGCTCGCCATTGTGCTGAGTTACCTGCGATAAACGCGCGCCGCTTTGCTCTTTGCCATTTATATCGTCGCTTAAATTAACGCTCTGCTCAGCACAGGCATTTAAAAAATATTGGTTTACATTGCTTGGGTTACTTAGCTCTTGTACATGTAGCGGGCCTTTTGTTCCGTGCAGCTCATTATTTATAAACGCTTTATTGTTCTCAGATTTAATAAAGTACGGGAGTAAACTCTTAAAATCCCAGCCTTCATTACCAAGCTGTGCCCAATTATCGTAATCGTATTTGTTACCGCGAATATAAACCATTGCATTGGTAGAGCTTGAGCCACCCAATACTTTGCCGCGCGGCACAAAACCACAGCGGTTATTAAGCTCTTTTTGTGGCACCGTATTGTGATGCCAGCTATTTATGCCATAAGGCACACTCGCTGCTATGCCAGCTGGCATTTGCACAAATGCACTTTTATCGCTGCCGCCAGCTTCAATTAAACACACACTGACATTTTTATCCTCAGACAATCGCGATGCCATAACGCAGCCGCCACTGCCTGCGCCAATCACAATGTAATCAAATGTTGTATTGTTCATGGTGTACCTTAATAAAAGTTTTAAACGGCCTTAACAGTAATAGTGCATAGAAAAACCCAATAAAACTTGATATTTTTAGACATCACTTATTTGGGGTTAACCATGAGCAGCCTAATCAGAGCCACGTCATTACAAGGTATAGACATGCTAATTAGCGAATTTGGCGGCGATCCGCATGAAATAATGCAAAGCTGTAATATTAGTAACGTTGACTTTAAAAATCTCGACAACCAATATTTACCTTATCGAGATTACGCTGAGCTTTTAGAATACTGTGCTTGTAAGTTCAATTGCTCTAGTTTTGGCCTTAAGCTCGCAAGTAGACAAAACTTTGATATTTTAGGACATATTGCAATAGCTGCCAAAAGTAGTACTAATTTAGGTGATGCACTTAATTGGGTTATTAAATACCTTCACTTACACAGCCCTGCACTTAGCTTAAATTCGCACCCTTTAGAGAATGATAAAAGCTTGTTTTTATCATTCGAAATTAATTTAAAACCATTACCGCACATAAACCAAGTCATTGAGCTAACCATTGGTTTAGCATTAGCTGTTATTAAAAAGCTGAGTAATAACCGCTGCAAACCAATTAATATATTTTTGCCAAAAAAGTTAAGTACTAATACTCGTGCCTATAACACTTACTTTGGTTGTAACGTTATAGAGCATCGCAACAGCGCTGGCATTGTAATCTCAAAAAGTGATTTAACTCTTGAGCTTGATCACCCTAAACTAAATAAAGTACAAGCAGCGCTAAACTTCTTGGCAAAAAACAAAGAACACACACAACCGTTGCCCAACCAAGTTAGTGCGCTAATTAGGCCTATGCTTCCTATTTATCAATGTAGTAACCAAACTATTTCAGCTGCGCTGGGTATGCACCCGCGTACTCTGCATCGAGAACTTATCAAACATAATACGAGTTTTGTAAAACTAAAAGATGCCACTCGCCGCGCTTTAGCTGCACACTATTTAGCGCAAAACCAATTTACAATCTCAACCATATCTGAGCTTTTAGGATATCAGGAACAAGCAACACTAAGTGTTAATGTTAAACGCTGGTTTGGATGTTCTCCTCGAGCATATAGAACTAAAAAAATGTTAAACTAAATACTCTTATTATTTTTATTTAAGCTAAGGAGTGAGCATGAACTTTGTTATTGTTGGCACCAATTTTATTAGCGACACATTGTTAGCCGCTGCAAATACGTTAAACGATTTTAATTTATATGGGGTGTGCTCGCGCGCAGTATCTAGCGGCGAAGCATTTTTAGCCAAACACCCACAAAATGCACAAGCAAAAATTTTCACCTCAATCGAGCAAATTTGCCAAGATCAAAATGTCGATGCTGTCTACATAGCCGCCCCTAATAGCTTACACAAACAATATGCCGTTATGTGTCTAGAAGCGGGTAAACATGTCCTTGGCGAAAAACCATCAGCTGCCAATTCTAAAGAGCTTGCAAGCATTATAGCTACAGCAAAAAAGCATCAGCGCCTTTACATGGAAGCCATGATGACCTCTCACTTGCCTAACTATGAACAGCTACAACAGGCAATGGTAAAAATTGGCACACCACGTAAGTATATTGGCCAGTACAGTCAATACTCATCGCGTTACGATAAGTATAAAAATGGAGAACGCCCAAACACATTTTTACCCGAGTTTGCAAATGGTGCTTTAGTTGATTTAGGGATTTACCCGCTGTATTTATTAATTGCACTTTGGGGGGCACCAAAAAGCGTGAGTGCCAGTGGCGTATTGCTCGATACTGGTGTAGATGGTGCGGGCGATGTATTACTAAACTATGCAGATAAACAAGCCGTTATTAGTTACTCCAAAATATCGCAAGGCGACAACATAACCGAAATACAAGGCGAGCTTGGGCGCATACGTATAGAAGCCGTATCGCAACTTAAAAAAGTGGAATTTATTGCTAATAATGGTGATGTAGAGATTATATCCCAGCCGTTTGATGAGCACTTTATGAAATACGAAGTTGAGCATTTCATGTCATTAGTGAAGCAAAATATCCTTGAGTCACCTGTTAATACGCACATTTTAGCCAGTAACGTAATGAGCGTTCTTGATGAAGCGCGCAAACAGCTTGGGGTTGTGTACCCTAACGACTAATTAAATAAAATATGGGCGTTAACCAACGACAGCTAACGCCCAGAAGAAAGCTTAAATAGCTCTCGTACAACGACACATTTTACAAAACACTTTAAAATAGCGATCCCCATCCATGGGCAATCAAATACTTCTACAACAAACTTAACACTGACAACCCAACTCGGTTTATTACCAATATTTATTACTCAATAACCTTAAATCTAACCTAACACATAAAAACATTACCAATCAAGCTGGCCAATTACATTATTTTAAACTAAATTGGTAATACAAGAATGCAACCGTTGGTGTATAGTGGTTTTTAACCCTAACATCGCGTTAGAATTTTGACATAATAGTGAATTTTAAGGTAACCTCTGATATTAACAGTTGGTTTTGACTTATAGGCCCCAGAGGCCATTATTCCTTAAGGTAATGAAGGTAAAGTATGGGTAATCGTCGCTTATTTTGGCGCATAGTTGATAAAATTGAGTCTTTAATAAATCAAGGCGAATTTTCTGCTGGGAGTCGTTTACCACCTGAACGTGAACTTGCAGAAATGTTTGATGTAAGCCGCCCTACCATTAGAGAAGCTATTATCGCATTAGAAGTACGTGGCCGAGTTGAAGTTAAAACTGGCTCTGGTGTTTACGTAGTAGAACAAAAAAATGCATCTATAAAATCAAAAGAGATCAGTGCATTTGAACTTACTCAAGCTCGCGCATTAATTGAAGGCGAAATTGCCGCTCTAGCTGCTCAAAGCATTACAGAAGAAGAACTAGAGCAACTAAATAAAACATTAATTGCTATGGAAAAAGGCCTATATGTTGAGCAAGCCGATCGTGAGTTCCACGAAATTATAGCTAGAGCAACGCGTAATAAAGCACTTGAATTTGCAGTGTCTAACTTGTGGGATTTACGTTTAACAAATCCACAAATTGTTGCTGACTATGGCAGTGTGTGTAAAAACAATAACGAGTGCGTTATGGATGAACACACCGCTATTTATACAGCCCTAAAGTCGCATGATGCAAATGCAGCGCGCAGTGCAATGCACAAACATTTTAACCGCTTAATTAATGCTTTATTTGACGCTGTAGAATCGCGTGCACTTGAAGAAATTAAACGTAAAAATGATGAAAAACGAGGCCTCTACTCGCTTGATGGCTTAGTTAATAAAAGTGCCCACTAAGGCCTTTTAACCAACTGATTAAAGTTAGCAAACGCCTGTTTGCTAACTTTACCTCTTACTTTATTTACCTTCCCTATTTAATATACTTTTTATTGCGTTATTTTTGGTCGCAAACACTTACCTATAAATTTAAAAAAAGATACTATGCCGCCATTAATATCGGGTGGGTTTAGCTTTTATACTCCCTGCATTACATAACTAATTGATAGAGTTACTCAACTCAAGGATAAAAATGCAAGCATCTTCAAAAAGTTATTTACTGGCTATCGTGTGTGTATTGCTTGCCATGATGACCATTCAAACGGGCGCGTCGTTTGCAAAACAGCTTTTTCCAATTGTTGGCCCTGAGGGTACGACGGCCCTTAGGCTTGGTTTTTCTGCCTTTATACTTTGCTTAGTGTTTAAACCTTGGAAACACTTACCCACTACGGGTAATCGTATTCCTATAATTGTGTATGGTTTAAGTTTAGGCGGCATGAACATTTTGTTTTATTACGCTATTGAACGCATTCCACTAGGCATTGGTGTAGCACTTGAATTTACAGGCCCGCTTACTGTTGCCTTATTTTCATCACGCCGCAAACGTGATTTATTTTGGGTTGCCTGTGCTATTGCTGGTATTTTGCTTCTGCTTCCAGATATGAGCGGGCAAGATAGCCTTGATCCATTAGGTGTAGCGCTTGCTCTTGGTGCCGGTGCATGTTGGGCAGGTTATATATTATTTGGTAAAAAAACCGGCACACAAAGCTCTGGTGGTGCCACTGTCGCACTGGGCATGACTGTTGCCGCTATAGTGCTAGTGCCTTACGGTGGCATTATGCAAAGCGCCGCGTTTACGTGGGGAATTATCCCACTGGGTATTGGTATTGCTATTTTATCAAGCGCACTGCCTTACACACTTGAAATGGTTGCACTGCGTAACATGCCTTCACAAGGGTTTAGCGTAATGATGAGTTTAGAGCCTGCAATAGCTTCGCTCGCAGGGTTTATTATACTGGGTGAATTACTTACTTTATGGCAGTGGCTCGCTATTTTACTTGTGATTATTGCATCTGTTGGTAGCTCGTTTTCAAACGCAAAAAAACAGGCTACTTAATTAACTACCAAATAAGCTAAATAAAGTCACCACACAACATGGTGACTTTATTGTGTTTTATCCGGTAATTTTTTAACTCACAGCCTTACTTCGCTTTTTAGTTGTAAGCAAATAGCCAATCAACGAAATAAGCGGCATACCGGTAGCCACCAGTGCAATACCAGTCCAACCACCTGCTTCATATAATGGGCTGGCAATAAGCGAGCCTACTGCGCCACCTACAAATATACTAGTCATGTAAATAGCGTTTAAACGCGCACGGCTTTGTGGCTCTATTGCATACACTGCACGTTGACCCAATACCATATTGGCCTGCACAGCAAAATCAATAAACACACCGGTTAATGCCAATACTATAATACCGTAAGGTAACTCAAATAAGCTTGGTAAAAAGCACAGAGCTGCAATGAGTTTGGCCAGTAACGATAGCTGATGCGTATAGCCCTTATCAGCCAAACGCCCAACAATGGGAGCTGCTACAGCACCTGCGGCGCCCACTAGTGCAAACAATGCTATTTCTGATTGGGATAAACCATACTCACGGGCAAGCACAACCGGTACGCTCGTCCAAAATAAGCTGAACGATGCAAACATTAACGCTTGAAAAAGTGAACGTTGGCGCAGCACTGGCTGGCTTATCATTAATTGTTTAAGCGATTTTAATAACTTAAAATACGTTGTTTTATGGGTTGGTTGCCTACTTGGAATAGCAAAATAAATTACGCCAGCAATAAACACCATACACCCTGCTGCAAAGTAAAATACGGCGCGCCAACCAAAGTGATCGGCTATTAAGCTCGATATAGGTCTTGCTAGCAAAATACCTAACAACAAACCCGCCATAATATTACCAAGAACTTGTCCGCGTTTTTCGTCAGACGATAAATGCGCAGCAAGTGGAATAAGCACCTGAACAGAAACCGAACTTATACCTATCATCAAACACAAAATAAGCATTACATTAGGTGAATCAGCAAGTGCCGTACCCACTAAACTCAAAAACGACACACCAAGAGTGACCAACATAAGCTTTTTATTTTCAACTAAATCAGCTAGTGGTACTAAAAAAAACAACCCCAAAGCGTAGCCTATTTGTGTAAGCGATACGATAAGGCTAGCACTGTGCGCACTTAATCCAACTTCTGGGGCAAGTAACTCAATAATAGGTTGAGCGTAATAAATATTGGCAACAATAAGACCGCAACACAAAGCAATAATAGTAACGAGTGTATTGCTAAGGGGTTGCGCTGAAACGCCTGTTTGGGTCATGTGTGTCTCTACTTTATAAAAATAATAAAACCCAACCCGCAAACGCGGGTTGGGTTTCTACAAAAAACTAAACTTTATTTTATTGGTGATGGCTGCCCATGTGGGCTTGAGCGTAAATACTGTTTAGGTGCAGTTACTGTAGCGCCAAGCTCTGCAGCTGCATGCCACGGCCAGTGCGGGTTATATAAAATACCACGCGCTAGTGCTACGCCATCGGCTTGCTGCTCACTAATAATATCTTCGGCTTGTTGCGCCTGTGTAATTAAACCCACCGCTATAACAGGCATTTTAACTGCTTCTTTTATGGCTGTTGCAAACGGTACCTGGAAATTAGGTTTAACTGGTATTTGTTGCTCTGGGCTTAGGCCCGCCGTACTTACATGAATAAAATCACAACCTAGTTCATCAAGCGCTTTACTAAGCACTATCGATTGATCTAAATCCCAGCCACTTTCAACCCAATCGGTTGCCGAAATACGCACACCCACTGCTTTATTACTGGGGAATACCGCTCTTACCGCTTTAAACACATCAAGTAATAAGCGCATTCTGTTTTCTAGGCTGCCACCGTAGTTGTCATCTCGCTTGTTTGAAAGTGGCGACAAAAATTGATGTAACAGGTAACCGTGCGCACCATGTAGCTCGATTAAATCAAGGCCGAGTTCATCAGCGCGTTTAGCTGCACTTACAAAATCTTTAATTAGTGAATCTATGTCAGATTGGCTCATTGCTTTTGGCACTGGGCTGTTAGCGTCGTACGCAATTGCCGAAGGTGCGAGCGTTTGCCAGCCATTTACATCATCAGGTGCAATGGCATCGCCACCGTCCCATGGTTTTTCAGTTGATGCTTTGCGCCCAGCATGCGCTAACTGAATACCAATAGGCATAGGGCTGTATTGCCTTACTGCTTTTAGGCTTTTACCTAATGCTTGCTGGGTTTCGT
Source organism: Pseudoalteromonas sp. SG45-1 (assembly GCF_014164135.1). Classification (NCBI taxonomy): domain Bacteria; kingdom Pseudomonadati; phylum Pseudomonadota; class Gammaproteobacteria; order Alteromonadales; family Pseudoalteromonadaceae; genus Pseudoalteromonas; species Pseudoalteromonas sp. SG45-1. The sequence continues at coordinate 141,912 of NZ_JACJEP010000005.1, read as the reverse complement.
TATTCCAAAGCCCCAAATCGCCGTAGCTAATACGCCCTTCTGGGTTTACTGCTGTTGCTTCTAAAATAAGTAACCCTGCACCACTTAAACTCAATTGGCCTAAATGAATAGTATGCCAATCGCTAGCAGCGCCATTATTGGCTGAATACTGGCACATAGGGGCAATAATAATACGGTTATCTAACGCTACTTGCCCAAGTGATAAAGGCGAAAATAGTTGGCTCATTGTTAATCCTTAAAAACACGCACAAAAAAGTGCGGACAAAATAAAAAAGAGAATACGAAGCGGCAATCAAACACGCTCACTCAAAAGCTTATGCAGTCACTTATAATTACGACTATCACTCATAATGGGGATAAAAACACACTTTAATAGTGCTAATAAAAGTATAAGTAATGACATTATGAAATATTAATTTTAATGTAATAATCTGTTTAACGAGCACGTCATAACACCAGCTTTAAAACATGAATGACTATTTACCTTTAAACAAGGGTGTAATTTTTAACCTAACTGTACCTAATTCCACTAAGCTATTGCTTGTATTGCCTATTAACCAAATAAAAACCCTGAAAATAAGCCATATTTATTCTATAAAAGTGAATTAAAATTCAATTTAAATATTCCCAGCTACTTCACTCCCTGATAAACTACTTAACTTAATTTACTAATGTAAAACATTTGAACTGGGGATCACTTTTTATGTTTAAACCAAGCTTGTTAACCTTGGCTATTTCGAGCGCTGTTTCTAGCGTATTTTTATTACCAAATGCCGCTCTTGCTCAAGAAGAAGTTGCCGCTAAAAACAAATCACTCGAAGTAATTGAAGTTACAGCAACAAGGCGCAGCGGTTCTGTGCAAAATGCACCGCTAAATATTACCGCTCTTGATGCAGATATTATGAAAGATCAAAATATCAATGAGCTTGCGGATGTAGCACGCTGGGTACCTGGTTTAACAATTACTGATCAAGGTGGCCGCTCAGGCTCGCCTATTATTGTTCGTGGTTTAAATACAAATTCTTCTGGTCCATCGTCAGATGGCGGCACAGTATCTACTTATATAAACGAAATTCCAGTTTCGGTAGATATGCGCCTAGTAGATATTGAGCGCGTTGAAGTATTAATTGGGCCACAAGGCACCCTTTATGGTGCAGGCACATTAGGCGGTGCAATTCGCTACATGCTTAAACAGCCTGAGCTTGATTTTACATCGCTTGAAGTATACGGCGACCTATTTCAAACAAAAGAAAGTGACTCTTTAGGTGGCGAAGGCGGCTTTATATTTAACCTTCCTATTATTGAAGATAAATTAGCAGTTCGTGCAAGCTTAAACGTATATGAAGATCCTGGTTTTATCGATTACGGCTACGTAGTACGTGAGCCTGGCGTATCGTTGCCAGATCCAGATTGGAGCGATAGCTCAGCAGTTAATAACAACCTTAAAAATGTAAAAGACGCCAACGGCGAAACCACCACTACTGGTCGTATTTCTGTTCGCTTTAAACCAAATGAATCGTTTGAAGGTACGCTTAACTACTTTTACCAAAACCAAGACAGCGAAGGCCGCTCGATTGTTCATTACAACAGCCTTAATGCAAACAACGGTTTAAGCGACGTAATAGGTAAATACGAGTCGGCTTATCGCTTTGAAGAACCTCGCGAGAAAAAAGATCAATTACTAAGCCTTGAGCTAAAAGCCGACCTAGGTTTTGCAGAGCTGGTATCGGCTACTGGTATTTCGAGCTTTGATGCCGACGGCCAACGCGACCAAACAGACTTACTTATTCGTCTTGATTACGGCTATGAAGAGTTTCCTTCGTTTTCATCTTTCACGCGTGAGATTGAAGAAGAAGACACCTTCACCCAAGAGCTGCGTTTAGTATCGCAAGGCGATAGTGACATAAACTGGATTGTTGGTGCGTTTTACAACAAAATAGAAACGGATGCTTCTAGTAAAGAGTTTACGCCTGGCTTTGGTGACTTTGCAGTAGAAAACTTTGGCGCTTCGCAGTCTCGCCCAGATCAACTTGAGTACTTCTCGGTAGATCGTACCGAAATAACAGAATCAGCTTTATTTGGCGAAATAGGCTACCAAGTAACAGAAAAACTAGACGTAACTTTAGGTATGCGTTTATACCAATACGACGTTGAATCTGAGTCAGCTGTAGATTTTCCATTATTTAATACCTTATTTGATGACGCAGCACCTGATGCTATTTCATTAAACTTTGAAAAAAATGAAGCTGACGATAACGGCAGCCTCTTTAAGTTTAATGCTAAATACCAATTCACAAATTCAGTCATGGGCTATGTAACGGTAAGTGAAGGATTTAGAATCGGCGGTTCAAATGGTTTAGCACCGTGTCCTGATCCATTACCAGCTAACCAAGCAGGTTGTGGTAGTCCAGAAGAAATGCTTTACGATGCCGATACAACAACAAACTACGAGTTAGGCTTTAAAAGCACCTGGTTTAGAAGCCAACTTCACTTTAACGCCGCGCTATTTAACGTAGATTGGGATGATGCACAAATTGCAGGTGCTACTGATGTAGGCCAACTACCGTACTTATCTAACGCAGGTAGCGCTAACGCAAAAGGGATTGAAATATCTACCCGTGCCATTTTATCTGACTCGTTTTCAGTTTATGCAACCTATGCTTATACAAAAGCAGAGCTAACATCAGATGCACCATTTTTGTTTAATGCTGATGGTACCGATGGCGCAGAAGACGGCGACCGTTTACCAGGCTCTCCAGAACATCAGTTCTCAATGGGTGTAAACTATCAAACAGATGTATTTAACGACAAAACGCTTGATATTAACTACGGTTTAACCGCGCAAAGCGATGTAATTACAAGAGTTGGCTTGCATGACAATGGCGAAACACTACCAGGTTACAGCTTAAGTAATATATCAGCTAAATTAACAGCTGATGCATGGTCAACTACCCTATATGTTGATAACCTATTCAACAAATACGCGGTTACATCCGTTCGTCGTTCAGATGCCGATATAACATCAGCTAATGGCGCCGACATACAACGTAACTACGGCCATTACATTAATCGCCCGCTTACGGTGGGTGTTAAATTTAACTACAAATTTGAAATATAGTTTATAGTAATTTTTAAACAATGTTCTAAGGCTCAAATTTATTTGAGCCTTTTTATTTTCTTTCACAAAATAATTACCAAAAACCATGCAGCCAAATTTAAAGCAACTTCATCAAAGCGCAATACACTCCCTAAACCAAGGTAAAATAGAGCAAGCACACAAAGCCCTAGTGGAGTTAGTTACACTCAAACCAGACTTTGCTGATGGGTATTTTTTGCTGGCAATGGTTAATTTAACTGTTGGGCAAATACACAAAGCAATAAAGCTCATCGAAAAAGCCCTCACCCTTGGCCAAAGTATTGAATACACCGCGCAACTTGCTAAATGTTACGCACTTACTGGCGAATTACAAAAAGCAAAAAACACCGCACTATCGGTGCCATTAAAGCAAATAACTAAAGCACTTGATGCCGACACACTCGGCGTTGCACTTACTCAAGCAGGTATTCACGAGCAAGCACTTAACTACTTTGAGCGCGCTATTACACTGTCTACAGCAGCTAACAAAGCTCAACCTCAGTTTTATTATAACTACGGTGTAAGTGCTAAGTTTTTAGGGCTATTTTCAAAAGCCCGACACGCTTTTGAAAATGCCATAGCGCTTAACCAGCTGCACCATCAAAGTCATTTTGCATTAAGTGATTTAACTAAAGTAAGTACACAAAACAATCATATTGAACGCTTAAAAAACGTGTTTGAGCAAGTAACAAACCCCGATGCAAAACTGCATATTGGCCATGCTTTAGCTAAAGAGTATCAAGATATTGGTGAGTTTTCAGACGCTTTTAACGCGTTAGAGCAAGGTAAAGTAGTAAAACGTGCTGTACAGCCGTTTGATCATAAAAGCTCAACTGAGTTATTTGAACATATTAAACTCTTAAGTGAACAGCACACACAAGCGCTGACACAAGGTAACCCAACGGCAGAGCCTATTTTTGTATTAGGCATGCCCCGCTCTGGCACCACATTGGTAGAGCGTATTTTATCGAGCCACAGCGACGTGCAGTCAGCCGGTGAACTGCAAGACTTTGGCTTAAGTGTTAAAAGGCTCAGCCAAACACAAACACCCCATGTGCTCGACACTCAAACACTCAGTAAAGCCTACGAGCTTGATTTTAATCAGCTTGGGTCAACCTATTTAAACGCAACACGCGTAATAACAGGCAGCCATAAGCACTTTATAGATAAACTCCCGTTTAACTTTTTTTATATCGACTTAATAACCAAAGCACTGCCAAACGCCAAAATAATTTGTATGCTGCGCGACCCAATGGACACCTGCATTGGTAACTATCGCCAGTTATTTACTATAAATAACCCCTACTACGCGTACTCGCTCGATTTACTCGACACTGCCAAATTTTACAGCCGCTTTTACAAACTCATGCAGCACTTTAGCGCCCTGCATAGCAATATAAAATTAGTAAAATACGAAGAACTAGTCGCCCAGCCCGAGCAGCAAATAAAAGAGCTAGTTAGCTTTTGTAATTTAGAGTGGCAAGCACAGTGTATAGACTTTCACTTAAACACCTCACCGGTCTCTACTGCAAGTAAAGTGCAAGTACGCCAACCACTTAACAACAAAGCAATTGGCCGTTGGAAGGCATTTAAGCCCCATACTGATGAGGCTGAGACCTACTTAAAACAACAAGATATTATAGGATGAAATATCACTTCTATTTTATATAAATTCGCTTAATTAATTTATAGTCAGGTAATTACTTTTTAAAATAAATATAAGCACTGTGACGATCAAACTTACACAGTTGCCAATGCTTACTGACAAATATTGATAGAAAAGGAATAATATAAATGGAATAAAATTCAGCTAATGTTCCCTTGAAGGGGCCACATAGTGAGTGGTATAGTTACTAAAGGATTAAAATTTTAATATTTAAAGAACTAAACTTAGTAAATATAACAAGGTTAACTAATAGTGTTGGTCACGGTGCTAGGAATGCCCCACTAGATGTTTTAGTACTACAAAGGCTTTTATTAGGTACCACAAAAAAGTATTTCGGTAAAAAAGTACTAAAGCCCGATGGATATTATGGTAGTAAAACTGAAGAGCAACTAAAGCTATTTCAATCCGCTGCATTGGGTAATAAACACCCAAGTAAAAAAGTTATACCTGATGATTTAACTCACAAAGCACTTGTAGCCTCATTAAGTCAGAACTTTCTAAAAAAGCACAAAGAAGCTGCCCTTTTAAATCAAGTTCAAGTTATTGATTATGAACACTTCATTAAAATATATAAAAAGCAGTTCCCTAATGAGCAAGCATTTAATGATCTAAAAAAACTCTTGATTGAGTGTGTAATGGATCCTCACATTACCGATATCCGATGGATTGCTTACATGTTAGCGACAGTAAAACGTGAGTGCGGACGTACCTGGAAACCAATTAAAGAGTGGGGAAAAGGAAAAGGTAAGCTGTATGGTAGCGTACACGATGTTCCAACTACTTCAACTGTAGAAAAAAACATATATTACGGAAGGGGTTATGTACAATTAACATGGGATTATAATTATAAAAAGGTTGGCGATGCTTTAGGGCTTGGAGATAAGCTCTATATAAATCCAGACCTAGCACTTAATCATAAAATTGCATATGCAATAATGTCTTATGGCATGCGAGAAGGTTTATTTGCTAAAGCGAAGCTAGGCCAATTTATATCAGGTGCAACTTCTAATTATATTGGAGCTAGGAGAATAATTAATGGTCAAGATCACGCTTTAGAGATTGCTAATGACGCTATAATTTTTGAGCGACTATTGAAAGCGTCACGAGGTACATTTGAATTTGAAAAGTTATTATTCTCAACAAATGTAGCGTTAGCTTAATACACATATACTTTTATGGATTAACTCTTGGTGAAATTAAATATGACCTTATTTGTTATGATCTTTTTATTATGCTCGCATGTTAATGCCGCTTCACTCAATGCAGATATTAAGAATAATAAACCCTTAAAAATGCAGATACCCTCTGGTCAAAAGTTGCCTCTAGATTTTGAGCTATTAACTCAAAAAAAGCTTCTTGGCTCACTAAATAAAAACGACAACTGTTCTATCAAAGACGAACATCATAACAATCGATTTGTCTCAGTTTTTAAGCTAAGTTCGGGTGATAAATTGCTTGCATTAGCTTGCAACACTGGAGCATATCAAGACAGTTACTTGACCTATTATGTCAAGACGTTAACTAACATGGCTTACCCCATAACTTGGTCAGAACCTACTTTTATTGATAATAAGTGGGAGCTAAAGCAAACTAATTTAATTACCGGCAGTATTGAAGTTAGTGAAATAGGGAATGAATTAAAGTCTCTGCGCTTATACTCTGCTTTTGGCTCTTGCGGTTATAAGGTCAATTACACCATTTCGTTCCCACAACTGATTAATCTAAAACCTAATTTAATACATGCAGACAACGATTGTGGTAATGCCATTTTAGTTGACGAGTGGCCAGTAATTTCCAATTCAAAATAACATCGCTAGTAATTATATTAAGGTCATATACTAATGTGATAAATGCCCCCAGTATGGGGGATTTATCTTTTTTAAATAGCCGCTTTTATAAACTCATGCAGCACTTTAGCGCCCTGCATAGCAATATAAAATTAGTAAAATACGAAAAACTAGTCGCCCAGCCCGAGCAGCAAATAAAAGAGCTAGTTAGCTTTTGTAATTTAGAATGGCAAGCACAGTGTATAGATTTTCACTTAAACACCGCACCGGTCTCTACCGCCAGTAAAGTACAAGTACGCCAACCACTTAACAATAAAGCAATTGGGCGCTGGAAAGCATTTAAGCCCCATACTGATAAAGCAGTGGAGTACCTTTTAAAACAAGGTATTAGTATTGAGTAAACGCTTTATTTTACCGGTGAGAGACGCCAAATAAGAGGCTTTGTGTACGTGTGTAGGTCGGATAAGCGAAGCGCCATCCGACACAGTAAAATACCTTGCCAATTATTATCAACATTTTATGTTGTGGAGTGGCGGAGAATGCCAACAGCAGATATTACCTTTCAAAGCCTTTAGTGGGACTGCTAAGCCATGTGAACTCACACACCATTGCAGTCATTGAGGTTTAAGTTAAAGAGCCAATAAAACTAACACTTCACTTTGTCATCCATTGCTCTACTATGTATAACCAAAATCAGGATGAAATAAGGCCATACATTTCTGTTATTATGAAAAATCTATTATCCATTCGTTCTTATAGCACAAAACCAACCCGTCACTCACATCACTTTAATCAATTGGTTTTACCTTTACGTGGTGTCATAAATATATGCGTTGGTGATTTCAATGGTAAAGTTGCGCCAAGTGAATGTGTTGTAGTTAAAGCCAATGAAGAGCACTTGTTCACTGCAGATACTGAAGCTAGATTTGTAGTTGTGGACATGAAAAACCTACCCCTAAATATTTCATCTTCTCACTGTATTGTTTTTGCAATTAACTCAGCCCTTAAAAGTTACTTAACCTTTATCGAAAACCAATTAGAAAATAAAGTTAATGCTCAATTAGAACAGGCGATGTTTGAAATGTTCAGTTTACTGCTTGCAGAGCAACCTTTATTGTCAAAAGTAGATAACCGTATTGGTACAGCAATATCCTTCATAGAGCAAAATATTGCAGAGCAACTTCACATTAAACGCCTGGCTGAATCTGCTTTTCTAAGCGAAACGCAGTTTAAGAAACTATTTAAGCAACAAACAAATATGACTGTGATGAAATACGTAACCAAACTTCGTATGGAAAAAGCGCAAGCTTTACTAACACACACAGATTATCCACTATCAATCATTGGTGAAAAAGTAGGCTACAAAGAGCCGTCAGCCTTTAGCCGAAAGTTTTCACAATTCTTTGGCCTACCACCTAATAAATTCAAAAAGTAAACTTAGTCTTTATTGTCAACGATAGCGTCTTAATTGTTAAAAACTCCTTTCATCATTAGCATACAATTTCTGTATTGAAATAATAAAAAACAGGTATCACTATGCAAAGTCATCACGGAAGTTTTAAAGGTGTAATTGCTATCATTATTGCTAGTTTTTTGTGGGGAACAACAGGCACCGCAGCAAGCTATTCCCCTGATGTGAGTTCGTTTGCAATTGGTGCATTCTCTATGGGAATAGGGGGAGTGCTACTTGTTATTACAGCACGAAAAACGTTATTTATAGATTATAAGCTCATGATTTCACAGCCTAAGGTATTACTTTTAGGTGCCGCTTCTGTCGCTATCTATCCATTAGCATTTTATACTTCAATGCGTTTATCAGGTGTTGCAATTGGCACTGTAGTTTCAATTGCTACGGCACCTTTTTTTGCTGCAATCCTTGAAAGCCTAATTAGTAAAAAAAATATATCACTGGAATGGGTACTGAGTTTTGTTATTGGAGCTATAGGTATTACTTTATTAACGTTAGGTAGAGATCAGAGTAATGATCCTTCATACAGTATTAATCAACAGAGCCTGGGTATTCTTTTGGGGTGTATTGCTGGATTAACCTATGCAGGTTATTCATGGGCAGCAAGGAGTTTAATTGAAAGTGGAGTTCATTCGAAATCGTCAATGTCAGGACTGTTTGGTTGTGCTGCTTTATTGTTACTCCCTTCATTATGGTTTACAGGTGATAACTTATTTTCAAGCGCAACCAATGCATTGGTATCTTTGTATATGGCAGTAATTCCAATGTTTTTAGGATACTTATTATTTGGTTTTGGCTTGAATTATATAAATGCAAGTAAAGCGACATTAATTACCTTAATAGAACCATTAGTTGCAACTGTTTTAGCCGTTTTCGTTATTGGTGAAAGGTTTAAGATAATTGGTTGGATAGGTGTGGCTTTGGTATCACTATGCCTATTAATGCAAACCATCAAACCTCAAAAGCAATTAAGAGTACCTATTAAATCTATGTAGCTTAAGAGCATTGACAATGCTTTTAAAAGCTTACCATAGGGTATAATTCATTTATATAAAGTAAAAAACATGAACGCTCGTAACGAACGTTCATAAAATGTAATAACCAAGGAGACGAGTATTGACTTCATACATCATAATTTCTCACAGTCTGCCTCACGCTCACAGCCGAACTTCGCTAAAGTGCCATTTATAGTATTTGAATTTAGGTCTAGATTGATGATCGTAAATGCCAGCATAGCGGTTGTTCAAGTATTTATATTTAGATGACTTATTTGTATCCCCCTAATCTCTGCCATATTAGAAAGTTACTGGTTAAGATTAGGTTTTTGTATCGCTGATAAAGATGCATATCATGTTCATCACTCTTCTTTATCCAGCAACTCCATTAATCCAACCAGTGCAGCGAAAAGTACAGCCCCTACAGGCCAAATTATCCAAGTTACGCCCCAATCCATAGTCCATAAGCTCCAACCAAGAAAGATAGCGATTAGCAAAGGCCAGTAGAATGCAGCGAGTTTTTCAGCACGTTTTACACGTCTACTCTTTACGGTATCTAGAGGCCCATCTTTTAGAATATTGTTATAAGCCTCGTATTTAGCCGCAACAGGAGACACAATGTATATCCCAGCGGCTATGATGAGCATAAGTACAATTAGCATCATTAGAGTTATACTTGGGCCTCTGAAAAGCATACTAGCAAACATAAGAGGTGCAAAACTGATAATGAACATAAATATACCCAACGATAATCTTCGATTATAGGTAGGTCTGAACTTTGTTAATTTTTCATTGAAAACACCATGTACACCATAGGCTAATTCAAATGCTTCATTATCTATTACCGCTATATCGCTTTCATATTGGTTGGCTCTGAGAAAAAAATTTATTCCCATAGAGACCATAACTACAATACACACAACTCCTATCGCTGCTGCGATATTGCCTGTCAGGTTCAATCGATTGGTTTCAGCCATTGCCAAGAAGAAAAACAAAGGTACTACTGAGCATAAACAAAGTATAACTCCTTTAGTGATTAAGGCTGACACTTCCATCTTATTTTCAATATATTTTGCTGCTTGTTCTAAACTAATTTGAATGATATCAGGCTTTTTATTTTCATCATGAGAATCAAAAGCTTCATTCTCATCTCTTAGTAGAAAGTCAGTAGACACGTCAAAAAGCTCCGCCAATATAATTATCCTATTTAAATCAGGTATGCTATTAGTGCTTTCCCACTTAGACACTGACTGCCTAGAAACATTCATCTTTTCAGCCAATTCTTCCTGCGACCAACCAACTTGTTTTCTTAATCTGACAATCTTTTCTGCTAAAATCATAAAGTTCATTCCTTCATTTGTTGTTGAGCGGTAAGCATAGAAAGTCAGGTAGTTGCAGACCAGCAAGTCAAGTTGTTAATTTGTCAACCAGCGGTTGCAATTAGGCTAAACAGCTAAATTTAAACATTTTATTTGGTGCTAGCAAGTTAGTTTTTCATTTTGAGAGTCGAACCAAATTAGACATCCTAAATATAACTAAGCTGTCAATCTATGGCAAAATTTCCCCATCAGGCAGGTCTTCCAGCCCAAAAGCTTTAAAGGTGCCCGTTTGATCCAATTTTGTCACTCGCTTAGGGAAGAGTTTAGTGTTTAATTGCTAAAATCACCTATAGCATAACTAGGGCATCCATAGTTAAACCACCTCAAAAAAAGAATGTTAGTAATGGGTCAATTTTGTTGACTAACGGTTGCTCGATTAAAGTTGTTAATTTACATTATTATTAATAATTTTCAGTAATTTGACATGATTAATTCATTAGAAATCTGTGTAAAAATTAAATGCTAGCGTCTTCTATACTCACAAAGTGATCTTGAAACCGAATTCATTACTGACTGCTTTAGGCTCAAATGAGCATCAAGTGATGGAAGTTCAAAGGCAGCAACGAGCTTACACTAGCCCTCAAACATGCAGTATATATTGGTTTGAATTACCAATAATCTGTTTATTCTTTTACAAAAACTAATGTCAGCTTTCGGCTAATAGTTAGCATTAGTAAAGCAGGTTCGAACGTCAGCTATAGAGAAAAATGGATTCCAATTACAAGATGCTTGAGCGGCTGTTAATCGCTCCTAGCCGCCTTTAAAAGTCATTCAAACAAGATTAAATTTTAAAACCCTGTCTTAAAATAGGCATACCCGCCGAAGGGATCTATCGCTAATTCATAATATTTAGTTCAGTTAGTCTGAGCGCACCACTACGTTTATTTACTTTAGTGTCGGTTCAACGGCAAAAAATGTCGATTCAGATAAACATTAATGAAGCAGGTTAAAAAACTCGCTAAATTCCTTATCAACAAAACGCCAAATACCTATTTTGATAAGGAATATAGTCATGAACATTATTACAAAAACAGTTATAGCACTGAGTTTAACAAGCCACTTTAGTGCGCATGCCATTGACCTGCGAGTCGACAACATTCGTGTATACCAAAGTAATTCGCAAAGCTTTTCTGCGCCGAGTTCGCTTTATATTGACGATGGTAAAATTGTAAACGTTGCTAAAGCGACCGACCCACTACAAAACGCCGATAAAACTATTGATGCCAACAACCAATATGCAATACCTGGTTTAATTGATTTACATGTACATTTGGGTTCATCAGGCAGTAACTTTACTGAGTTTCAGTATTTGCCGGTTAAATCGCACTTTAATTCTAATTTGTATTTAGGCGTAACTAACATTGTTGATTTGTTTTCGTTTGAGCAAACCCTAAACGAAGCCGCTCAATTAGAAGAAGCCCAACTAACCCCTAACCTTTTTTATGCAGGTACATTGTTTACCAACCCTGGCGGGCATGGCACGCAGTTTGGTGGCAACGCTTACGAAATTGCCAAAAATGAAGACATAGCAGCGCTATGGAAAAAACATATAAGCACCCAACCCCATGTAACTAAAGCGGTTATTGAAACCTTTGGCGGTGTGGGTAAATCGTTGACTGATAGCCAATTAAGCGATCTTGGTAAGCGCTCTAAAGCGGCTAATTTACCGTATTTTGTGCATGTTTCTACACTAGATGATGGCAAACGCGCTATTAAGGCCGGTGCAACGGCTTTAGCCCACGGTATTAATAGCGAAGCGATAGATGATGAGTTTATTACGCTAATGAAACAGCATAATGTAACCTACATTCCTACCCTTGCGGTGTACCACAACCATAGCGATGAAAAGCATAACCATACTATTAGCTCACAAAACGAGTTACTAAAAACCATTCCCGAAAAGCTTCAAGAGTGCTTGTTTGAAAATGTGCCTGCGCCTTCAAAATGGAAAGAACACGCATGGAGTGAACGTAAAACCGCTTATGCAAATATTCAAAAGTTACATAAAGCTAATATCACTATAGGCACCGGCTCTGATGCCGGAAACCCATACACAATCCATGGAACAGGGTTACATAACGAGTTAGATGCACTTAAAAAAGCGGGCCTAACTAATGGTGAAATAATTAATGCGGCAACGGTTAACGGCGCACAAGCGATCAATAAAGCAGATAGTATTGGTAAGCTTGCTAAAGGCTTTGAGGCAAGCTTTATACTGCTTAAGCAAAACCCACTTGATGATATAAACCATATTCACACTATCTCAGAGGTTTATAAAGCAGGTATACAAGTAGACCGCCCAGCGCTTATTGCTCAAAACAAAGCCATAAAGCCACAAGGCCCCACTTGTAATGAAGTAATTAAAAGCAGCCAAGCGCAGCATGTTATTGATGATTTTACCGGTGATACACCATGGCAAGCCTTAAGCGACTCGGTAATGGGTGGTCAGTCTGTGGCAACGCTTACCACGCATAAAAATAGCTTAACTATAGATACAACCATTACAAAGCCAACAAGCTTTGGCGCGTGGGCAGGCGCTGAAATAAAATTTACATCACCGGCTGATGCTTCTGCATTTAAAGGCGTGCGCTTAACGTATAAAGGGTCTACCACGCCTTTTGCTTTGTCTGTTTATCATAGTGATGTAAAAGATTGGGATCACTTTAGTGTACTTTTAAAGCCGCGCGATGAATGGACCACGCTTGATATTCCCTTCACTACACTTAAACAATTTGGTTTTGGTAGCCCAGTTACGTGGTCAGCAACAGAATTAACTGGGGTTAACTTAATGTGGCGTAAAATGTCAGGCGCAAGCAATGAGCTATTAAAAAACACATTACAAATCAAAGAGCTAACTTACTTTTGAATGAGTAGCAGTCAAAACACAAAATCATTTGGGTTTTGACTGTTTTTTGTTATGGTTTAATCACTTACAAAAAGAAGCACATACTATGCTCAAACATCCATTTTATAAATACAGCTTTTTTACTCTACTTATTGTAGATATTGCTTATGCCCTTGGGCTAATAATCGCGAACTCCGCCCCCTTTACTACTGGTAGTGCACTCGCTGCAACTGTGTGGTTCGTAACTTTTTACTGGGTTCCTGTTTGGAGTGCGGCAGCAGTTATTTTTTACCTTCGCAATAAACACATTAACAAAATAGCATTTGAATGGTTAATTGCAGTTGTATTTATGGCACTTGGTAATGTGCTTACCGATATATTACTCACACAGCTTTTTGATGGGCATAAATCGATGGGAGTATTTGTTGTATTTAACGGCTTACTTTGGGGATCGTGTATTTACTTTACCAGTATTTTTATTGAAAACAAAAAACGCGCAACATCCGAAAAACACGCACTTAAACAAGCCCAACTTGCTACATTACGATATCAACTAAACCCTCACTTTATGTTTAATAGCTTAAATACAATTTCGGCCTATATTCATACAAACCCTGATTTAGCCGATGAAGTACTGCATGAACTTGCTGATATTTTGAGGTACTCCCTTGATACCGCCGAGCAACAGCAAATACCTTTACAGCAAGAGCTTACAATAATAGAAAAATACTTAAATATTGAAAAAGCACGCTTTGGCGATAAACTTCAGGTTAATTACCATATTCCCAATAGGCTTAAAGACATATCGCTACCACCGCTACTGATTCAGCCAATTATTGAAAACGCCATTAAACACAACGCCAACCAAACTTCGCTAATACTTAATATAACCCTGAGTGAGCTTCCAAACGGCGTTAAAATACAAATTAGCGATAATGGTAAGGGTTTTTCGAGCGATGTAATAAAGCACGGGCATGGCAATGGTGTAGGGATGAAAAACATACTCAAGCGCGTCAAACAACTTGGTAAAAGTAAGGTACTACTTAGCAATAATAATGGTGCAGTGGTTACGTTGGAGCTAGCACTATGAACAGCAAAAACCAGCAACATACTATTACTAAAATGCGCGTATTATTTGCCGATGACGAGCTTCCCGCTCGCGAAAAATTAAGCCATCAATTAAGTTTAATGGGGCATGTTGAATTGGTGGCTATGGCTACAAATGGCAAAGAGGCTATTACATTAATCAATGAGCTGACCCCTGATGTGGTATTACTTGATATTCAAATGCCTGAAATTAACGGCCTTGAGCTTATTGATTTACTTAACTACCAGCCCATTATTATTTACACAACCGCGTATGACCAATTTGCTATTGAAGCTTTTGAGCACGCCTCAACTGACTACTTACTCAAACCTTTTCCTATTGCTAGGCTAAAAAAAGCTCTCGCCAAAGCGCAGCAGCAACTAGAGCAACAACGTGCACATACCCTAGTCAATCACGAACCCAACGAGCAAACGTTTACATTAACCAAAAACACTATAAATAAGCTCATTAGTAAAAACGGTGAGCGGATATTTTTACTCTCCCCTAGTAATATTAAATTTATTAAATCGGAGCAGGGCAATAGTTTGGCGTGGAATGGCGATACATTTCATCATTTAAGCGATACACTTGATCAGCTTGAGCATGCTTTAGCAGCACATAACTTTGTACGAATCCACCGCAGTTATTTGGTTAATATTGACCATATTAAAGAAATACAGCGCTGGTTTAATGGCAAACTTATGGTGATTGTAAATGACGATATTAAATCTGAACTAAGCACCAGCAGAGCCGGCGCAGATAAGTTAAAGCAATTGCTGCATATTTAACTTATCCAATATGCTACTGGTCGTTACTCGAATACACACTTAAAATAGGGAATTTATAATCGGCAAACGATACAGTTACCGATTGTGTTTCGTTGCCTTTAAAACCGAGTTTAAATTCCATTGGCATGAATCGGCTGCCGTCAGCAAAAAGTGCAAGTAAGTGCTCCTCGCCTAATTCTCGATTGCCTGACGATAAGTTAGTAAGTGTTATAACAGCCCAGCGTTCGCCCTCTTCATTGCTCATTAATACATAATTAACGATTTTAAAATCCCCTTTTTTAGGGGTTATGTTGCTATCGTTTGCAAACGATAAGTGCATGCTATTTGGTACTGCACGGTCAACATTTAGCGCGTTGATCGAGTCGGCTTGGGTTGCCCACGAAAGCACCAATAAAATGATCACTAAGGCTTTATTCACTGTTAGTTCCTTTTTATTACCTAGTAAAATACCTAGTAAATTACCTAATAAATTACATAACAATAACTGTTTAAATTATATTCGCATTCCATACCTATTATGTAAACAAACAATCATCACAATTTTATCCAGCGCTTTGGCTGCGCCACTACAGACTAAGCGCTCATTCAGTGTGCTTGCGCTACTTTAAGGTAATAACGAGTGATAAGAGTAAATAATTCAAAGCTAACTTAAAGTAAAAAGCGCGATTAAACAGGAGTATAAACGTATGGCAAGCACACATAAAAACTCAACAACGGATTTATCTGATCCCAGTAATAGCATTCAAGTAAGAGGGGCACGCGTTCACAACTTGAAAAATGTAGACGTTGATTTACCTCGTAACGCATTGGTTGTTTTTACAGGAATATCGGGCTCTGGAAAATCGTCGCTTGCGTTTGGAACGCTGTTTGCTGAGTCGCAGCACCGTTATCTTGATTCAGTATCGCCTTACGCCCGAAGGTTGATAGATCAAGTTGATGAGCCCGATGTTGATTCTATTGAAGGACTACCGCCTGCCGTTGCTTTGCAGCAGCAACGCGGCGCACCGTCGGTTCGCTCATCCGTTGGCAGCATAACAACTATTTCTAACGCGCTACGCATGCTTTACTCACGCGCAGGCGAATACCCCAAAGGGCAAGGCATACTTTACGCCGATGCGTTTTCGCCGAATACGCCACAAGGTGCCTGCCCAGAATGCTCAGGAATAGGCCGAGTGTTTGAAGTAACCGAAAAGCTACTTGTGCCAGATGATACAAAAACTATTCGCCAGCGCGCTATAGCCGCGTGGCCACCAGCATGGCAAGGTAAAAACCTAAGCCGTATACTTACCTCGCTTGGTTATGACATAGACACACCTTGGAACAAACTTTCTAAAAAAGCACGCGATTGGATTTTATTTACCGACGAAACACCTACTGTGCCGGTATACCCAGATTACACCTATGAGCAAACACATAATGCGATAAAAAATAATGAAGATCCAAGCTACATGGGAACTTTTTCAAGCGCTAAACGCTTTGTTTTACAGTCTTTTGCTACTACCCAAAGCCCGCGTACAAAAAAGCGCGTATCGCAGTTTATGCAAATATCGCTGTGCCCTACCTGCCAAGGTAAAAAATTAAAACAAGCGTCGCTAAGTGTTAAATTTGCAGGGCTTGATATTGGCGAGCTATCTCAACTTACATTAAACGAACTTGCTAAAAAATTAAGTAATGCCGCCAACACCAAAATAAATAAAAATACAAAAAATCCAGAGCAAGCCATTGTTACGCAGCGCATTGCCAGCGATATTCTTACCCGTATTGAAGCACTAACCATGCTTGGTTTAGGGTACTTGTCGCTTGAGCGTACAACGCCAACGCTCTCACCCGGAGAACTACAACGATTGCGACTTGCCACACAAATTCGCTCTAAATTATTTGGGGTGGTTTACGTGCTAGATGAACCTTCAGCGGGTTTACACCCTGCCGACACACAAGCACTTTTAAAAGCGCTCGACGAGTTAATAGCGGCTGGCAATTCTGTATTTGTTGTTGAGCACGATGTTAGCGTTGTTAAACATGCCGATTGGATTGTTGATGTAGGCCCTGATGCAGGTGTGCATGGTGGCAACATTATTTACAGCGGCCCTGTTGAAGGGTTAAGTAAAGTAAAAAATTCGCACACTGCCCGCCACCTTTTTGCTAAAAACGCCAGTCAAGAGTCTACTCAAAACAGCGCGCAAAAAAAGGAGCAAAGGCAGCCAAAAGCGTGGTTAAAATTAGCTGATATTGAGCGTAACAATCTTAAAAAACTCAATGCAGAATTTCCACTGGGTGTTATGACAACCGTTACTGGGGTTTCGGGCTCGGGTAAATCAAGCCTAGTAAGCCAAGCGTTAGTAGAACTTGTTTACGAAGCACTTGGGCAAAAAGTAATACCGGAAGCCCCCACCGACGAAGCCGACTTACTCGAACAAGAACTGCAAACACACACCAGCGGAAAAATCATTGAAGGAATAAATAATATAAGCCGCCTGATTACCGTAAATCAAAAAGCGATTGGCCGTACCCCTCGTTCAAACTTAGCTACCTATACGGGTTTATTTGATCATGTGCGTAAACTATTTGCTTCTACCCAAAAAGCGAAAGAGCGCCGTTACGATGCTGGTCGCTTTTCGTTTAATGTTGCTAAAGGTCGCTGTAAAAACTGTGAAGGCGTTGGCTTTGTGAGTATAGAGCTGCTGTTTTTACCTAGCGTTTATTCACCTTGCCAAGTGTGTCATGGCAAACGTTATAACGAGCAAACACTTGAGGTTACATATCGTGATAAGAACATCAGCGATATTCTAAATTTAACGGTTGAATCGGCATATACCTTTTTTGAAAATGAGCCTGCAATACTGCGATCACTCGATGCACTTATGCAAGTTGGTCTTGGGTATTTACGTTTAGGGCAACCTGCCACTGAGCTTTCGGGCGGTGAAGCCCAGCGTATTAAATTAGCAACCGAGCTGCAACGTGCGCAGCGCGGTAACACACTTTATATCCTTGATGAGCCAACTACAGGCCTGCATCCATCCGATGTATCAATGTTAATGGCGCAGCTAAATAAATTAGTAGATGCTGGCAACACCGTTATTATGGTTGAACACGATATGCAAGTAGCCCGCAATAGTGACTGGGTAATTGATGTAGGACCCGGTGCTGGCGAAGAAGGCGGCTTAATTGTAGCGCAAGGGAAACCTACAGAGGTAGCCCAATCTAAAATAAGCCGAACAGCACCTTTTTTGAATCGTGCAACTTAAAGAGCAGGTAAACACTAAATAACAAAAAAGAGCCAATGGCTCTTTTTTGTTATTAGCTTTTTAAAAAGCGTTCTATTTTAGGTTTTACCGTAACCGACATTATCAGCATTATAGTTAAACCTATTGGTAATGCGGCTAATAACCCTTCAGCCCATCCAGTTACAAATACACGCATATCTGCATAGCCAATATTATTAGTAGCGGTAACAAACGCCATAACCGACTCCATGATCAGCGCCATAAAAACACTAATCACTAAATTACGTTTTAGCTCGCTACTACTAGGCAATAACTTATTAACTAGCTTATGCATTAAGGTCATCATTACAAAACCAACAGGCGCCATAACCAATACTGCACTTATAAATGAGGTAAACCAATCTGCATAAAAATGCTCTGTAACACCCACATTCACATAAGTCATAATGCCAGTTAGAGTACCGCCAATTAAGGTAATAATACTTACCATAACCAGTATTTTATAAATTACAGGTGTTTTTTTAGGCTCAACCATTACTGGGTTTGCTGATACGGGTGTACTCATTTTTGGGCATGCCTTAAGCGTTAAATAGATGACAAAATCAACTATAACAAATTAATTGACAATATCAACCACTTTTTGAGCTAACCAAAAATAAGCCAAATTCCAACTAACCCCATTAAGCTACCAGCAATACGGTTCATCCATTTAATATTATCACCACGGCTTAAAAATAAACGTAAGCTTTTACCGCCTGTTGCGTAAGCTAACATACTTAAAAACTCGGTGGTCATTATAACACCAAGCAATACTAAAAGCTGAGGGGCTACAGCATGCTCAACACTTATAAAGGGTGGCAGTAGTGAAATCATAAACGCCCACCCTTTAGGGTTAGCAATTGCGGTTACAAAACCTTGCGTAAATAACGACTTCCTACTTACGTCACTTGGTTTTGAGGTATCGACCGACATTTTTCCTTTGGCTCGCCACATGTTAACGCCAATATAAATTAAGTACGCACCGCCTGCCCACTTTAAAATAGCGAACGCATCTGGGTAATTTAGCATTAAGCTTGCAACACCTAATACCGCAGCTATGGCAACACTTGCGACACCTAACAGCTCGCCTATCATCATCCATAATGTGCGGCGCACGCCAATGCTCATACCGAGTGTCATGGCAAGGGTCATACACATACCAGGCGTTATCGACACAAAAAAGAACGTAGGAATAAAAACCGCAAGTGCTGCTACATCAATCATTAATTTACTCTCATATTAAAAGCAAAAACGCGGCTATAAGTAGCCGCGCTGTTGCTTACTCATTTTTATTACTATTGACCAGCACTTACCACGGGGTCAGTAATAACCTCTACTGGCTCTGCTGTATCATTTAACAAATACTTATCTAACCACTGTTCTTGTTCCCACAACACATGTAATAAGCTTTTACGCGCACGGTAACCATGTGCTTCATAAGGGAGCATTACTAAGCGAGCATCTTTACCTAAACCTTTAAGGGCTGCGTACATGCGCTCACTTTGCATTGGGAAGGTTCCTGAATTAGGATCTTCTTGGCCGTGGATCATTAGCATTGGCTCGTTAATTTTTTCAGCATGGAAAAACGGCGACATATCAGCGTACACACTTTGTGCTTGCCAAAAATCACGCTCTTCTCCTTGAAAACCAAACGGTGTTAATGTGCGGTTATACGCGCCACTGCGGGCAATACCTGTTTTAAATAAATCGCTATGAGCCAATAAGTTAGCAACCATAAATGCACCATACGAGTGCCCTGCTATGGCAATTTTGTTTTTATCGGCAATGCCTTTTTTAACTAATACATCAACAGCTGCTTGCGCACTTGATACTAACTGCTTTCTAAAGTTATCGTTTGGCTCGCTGCCATCAATACCCACTATTGGCATTTTAGGGTCGTCAAACACGGCAATCCCTTTAGCAAGGTAAGGCATTGGGCCCCAATAACCAATGTAGGTAAACGCATAAGACGATTCGCGTACTTGCGATGCAACGGCTTTATCTTTGTATTCAAGTGGATAAGCCCACATAAGTACCGGTAACGGGCCTTGTGTTTTATCGTACCCTGGTGGTAAATAAAGCGTGCCCGAAAGCTCAACACCGTCGTCGCGTTTATAACGTAATTGCTCTTTAGTTACGCCTTTAAATGCAGGGTACGGGTGCTCAAATGTCGTTAATTGCGTTAACGTGTCGTTATCTAAATCACGTATAAAAAAGTTAGGTTGCTCAGTTTTAGATTCACGAATAGTAATAAATCGCTCACCTTCGTCATCAAGTAGTGAACGAACACGCTCATAGTATGGCGCTTCTGATTGCCATAAACGCTTGCTGCTATTTGTTTTAACATCGTACCTATCTAAAAACGGCACATTACCTTGCTCTGAAGCACCATTACCGCGCAGGTAAATATAACGCCCGCCTACAATTTTAATTACGTTTGCGCCTAAATCATTGCGCTCGTAAATTGCATTACCTGGGTCTTTGTACGCATCGTTGTAACTACGCTCTGAAAATAGCACGCGGTTTCTGTCGGCATTTCGTGGTTGCACTATGTAAGTACGTACTTGGCGATCGCTAAAGCGCCAGTCTGTCAGCATTGCTACGTTTTCGTTGCCCCACTCCATTCCAGCATAACGGCGCTCTACTTTGGCAAATAATTTAGGCTCGCGTTTAAATGGTGCACGTAAGCTGTAAACATAATCATGATGCTCAACGTCGGTTTTCATGTCGCCGCCATCTTGCGCCTCGGCCCAAATAACTTCAGCACCTTGATCGGCTCGCCATTCAAAATCACGGCGGCCAGTGCGTACACTGTCGTAACCTTGTGGAATATTATCGGCAAGTGGCTGTTTTGCCAGCTCTGCTAATGCATAGCCGCGCATGCCCCATATTTGCCACGTGCTTGCAAAGCGGCTGTAAGGCACTTGATACGAAAACGGCTCATTAATACCGGCAACTAAAATATTGGTAGAATCAGGTGATACTGAAAACGATTTAAATAAAGAAGGGCTACCTATTGCTTGAGTATTGCCATCAAGCGTTATGTAAGCCAATTGCCCTTGGCCGTAAAACTTAAACTGTGATTCATCAAACGGGCTGGTTAATAAATTTTGGTAAGTACGTGCTGGCGCTTTTTCGCCAGTACTTTGTTGAATAACAGGCACTACATTTTGGCTGTTATTTTCAAGCCTTGGTTTACCAAAATTAACAGCAAGATTTGCAACAATGGCGCTGCTATCTGGCAGCCATTTATATGGCGATGCAGTTAGTACCGAATTTAACGCAGCACTAGTTAACTCTTTTGCTTGTTTGGTTTCAACGCTGTAAAGCCATAAGTTGGCTTGGGTTGGTTGCTCAACAACAAAGGCTAAATATTTACTATTAGATGACCATTTAGGTGAGCGGATAATGCCATTAGGTAAGTTGTTAATGCTAATAACCGACCCGCTTTGAACATGCTTTAGCTCCACGGCACTAAATTTGGCACTCACACGAGAGCGCGAAAAATTAGCGGGGTTTAGCTTAATACCTGCAAGCTTAAGCTCTTCTTTTGCAAGTTCATCAAGGGTTACTACACGTTTGCGCTCAAAAAGCGCTAGCCACTGGCCATCGCTCGATAAGTAACTAGTGGGTGCTAACTTAGCGTCAACCAATGCTGCAAGTTCGGGTGATGGGGTTTGATAGCCCTGCTCGGCGTAACTTGTTGGGACTAATGCCGCACAACAAATAAAGACAACTAACAGCCTAAAAGCGCTCATGTTTTTATCCTTTTGTTATTTTTTACTCTTATAGGCGTATATAAACACGTTTTGCTTTGTTCATAAAGTATTAAGGTAAGTTAAACACCTCTAAAAGATGACTTAATAGTGCTGATTAAGCTAAACTACAGCGCTATTTATTCACCACTGCGGTACTTAAAATACAATGCATAACAAAGCCAAATCAGTCACCATTTTTGATGTTGCAGAGCGTGCTGGTGTATCAAAATCAACCGTATCCTTGGTACTTACCCAAAGCGATAAAGTGGGCAATAAAAGTAAACAAAAAATACTAAAAGCGATAGATGAGCTAGGGTACGTTTATAATCGTGATGCCGCTGCTATGCGCTCAAAACGCTCTAACTTAGTGGCCATAGTAATAAATGATTTAACTAACCCAGCTATGGCACACCTTGCTACCAGCTTAGAACTTTTGTTAAACGACAATGGCTTACAAGCCATGATTGTAAGCAGTAATAATAGCCTTGAGCTACAAGCAAACGCAGTTAAAAACTTAAAAGAATACAACGCGGCTGCATTTATTATTTGCCCCGTTGCTAATACTTGCCCCAAATGGCTTGATGCGCTCAGCGCGCAACACAAAGTAATTACCTTAATGAGTGAAGTGCCCTTTAGCGCAGCTCCGTGTGTATTACCCGACTATAAAAAAGCCAGCCACGTAGCCAGTATGCATTTACTCGCACAAGGCGTGACAAACATAGCATTTATAGGCAGTGAACTTACTTTAAGTGATTCACAAGCACTGCAAAGTGGCTTTAATACCGCATGCGCGCAGCACAGCATTACACCATTAGCACCCATTGACTGCGCAGTAAACACAGCCCTTAGCGCTAAAAATGCATTTATAGAAGCATATAAACACAACCCCACATTAAACGCAGTGGTGTGTGCAAACGATATTATTGCTCAAGGTGTTATTGCCGCTATTAACTCATTAACTCATCACTGTATTAAAGTAGTGAGTTGCCACCACATTCCTAATAGCGCGGTTATAAATAATCACTTAACCACCGTGGCTATTAGTACAACTGATATAGCTAAGCGGTGCCTTTTAATACTCCAAGAGCTACTACAAAATACAGCCCCGCCAGTAAAAACACTGGTAAATGTAAACTTACAAATTAGAGATTCTAGCCAATGAAAAAAGTGCTGGTAATTGGCTACGTATGGCCAGAGCCAAATTCGTCTGCTGCGGGAACGCACATGATGTCGTTATTAAATGCATTTAGAGCGCAAAACTGGGACGTTGAATTTGCAACGCCCGCGCAGCGCACCGACCACATGGTAAACCTTGACGACTTTGGTATAACCAGCCAAAGCATTGCACTAAACTGCGATAGCTTTGACGAATACGTTAAAGCCTATAACCCAGATATGGTCATGTTTGACCGCTTTATGATGGAAGAACAATTTGGCTGGCGCGTCGATAAACATTGCCCAAATGCCATTAAAATTCTCGATACCGAAGATTTACAATGCCTACGTAATGCACGCCACGAAGCGCACAAAGGTGAGCGCGAGTTTACAACCAGCGATTTACACTCAGACATAGCAAAACGAGAAATTGCCGCTATTTTACGCTGCGACCTAAGCTTAATTATTTCAAGTTATGAAATGAGCCTGCTAAACAGCGTATTTAAAATAGAGCCAAGCTTATTACACCATTTACCATTTATGGTCGATTTAAGCTCACTGCCTACAAGTACAAAAACGTTTGAGCAGCGCCAGCACTTTATGACCATAGGTAACTTTAGACACGCACCAAACTGGGATGCTGTACTTTATTTGCAAAAAATATGGCCACTTATTCGCAAGCAACTCCCAAAAGCAGAACTACATATTTATGGCTCCTACCCACCACCAAAAGCCACGGCACTAAATAACCCTAAAACAGGGTTTTTAATAAAAGGCTGGGCCGATAATGCGTTTGATGTAATGCAAAGCGCACGCGTATGTTTAGCACCACTTCGTTTTGGTGCAGGCATTAAAGGTAAATTACTTGAAGCCATGATTATGCAAACACCCAGCGTTACCACCTATATTGGTGCAGAGGGCATGCATAACGATTTACCATGGCCTGGTAAAATAGCCAACACCGCCGACGATTTTGCCAATGCTGCTGTTGAAATGTACACCAATCAAAGTGACTTTGAACAAGCACAGCAAGATGGCAACACGCTCCTTAATACGCTTTACGATAGAGCACAATTGAGTACGGTGTTAATTAAAAAAATCGATTCAATAAGTAGCGATTTAGAGGCTCATCGCGAAAAAAACTTTACAGGCCAAATGCTCAAACATCATACAATGCGCAGCACTCAATACATGTCGCAATGGATAGCTGAAAAAAATAAAAAATTAGATTAAAAATGACTAGACACACACCAATTAGTGTTTAAAATCGCGCCCATCAAACGTGGGCAGTTTTAGCTGTATTGTCTATATTTTTAGCTTAGTTATCGCAATATTTGGTCCAAAAAGATTTGAAAACTGCAACCTTTACAGAAAAACGCAAATTTATCGTTAAATTGGGTAAAATGCTTCACAAGTATGGTACGCCTGCTTACCGCCTAGAAGCCCACCTAATGGAAGTGGCTACATATTTAGGACTTAAATCGTCGTTTGTTATGTCGCCAACTTCGGTAACGTTTGTTATTTGGACTGATGGCCACGAAGACGAGTACACCCATGTTGCGCGTGTAGACCCTGGCGATCACGATTTAGGCTCACTTGCCGACACCGACGACCTTGTAAACCAAATGCTTGACGACAAGCTAACTTTACAAGAAGTTGACGCCCAGCTAGATGCTATCTACGACATGCCAAACCCATACAATAAACTTGTTACGGGCGTTGCGTTTGCAACTTCTGGTGGTGCGTTTGCAATGTTAATGGGTACTAGCTGGACTGATGTTATTTGGTCATCGCTTCTTACTTTAGTTGTTTATTTGTTTGTGCTTTGGTCGGGACGCTCAAAACGCGTAGCCCATATGCTTGAGCCATTGGTAGCCATAATATCGGCAATACTTGCCTGTGCAGTAAGCGTGTATATAACACCTGAAATAAACATACGCTTGGTGGTACTTTCGGCCATTATTGTATTTATACCAGGTTTAGCACTTGCGCTTGGCTTAGCAGAGCTTGCAGCGCGGCATTTAGTGTCGGGTACAGCAAGAGTCATGGACTCGTTTATGCTGTTATTTAAACTCTATTTTGGCGGTTTTATTGGCATAGGCATTGGCTTTGCACTCTTTGGGCAAGCTGACTTTGTACAACCTGAACCATTACCAAAGTGGACCGCATGGCTGGCTATATTTTTACTTTGTAGCAGCTTAATCGTTATTTTTAGAACCAAACTTAAGCACGCTGTTTGGTCTATTGCATCAGGCTTTATAGCGTATGGCACCAGTATTGGCTCGGCTATGTACCTTGATTACACGTTAGGTACGTTTGTGGGTGCTTTATCGGTAGGTATATTTAGTAACTTGTTTAACCGTGTTGCTAATGCGCCGGCTTCTATTGTGGCCATGCAAGGCTTAATTGTATTAGTACCAGGTAGCAAAACCTATATTGGCTTAAACTCACTCATTGAAGGCCAAGACTTTATATACGCAGAGCATATAGGCCAGCAAACGTTTTTAATATTTATGTCGCTTGTTGCAGGGCTAATATTTGCAAACGTAGCCCTACCGCCTAAAAAGAGTTTGTAACTGATACTGAGCACTCGCTTTACTTTAATTGAGTAAAGCGAGTAAAACATTAAACTAAAAACAACAATTGAGGCCAATGCTAAATGTTTTAGCTCATTACATTGCACTTGAGTCAAACTCAAAAACCTCATAGTGATTCCAACGTAAAAACAGTTCAGCGCTTTCTAAATAACCTAAACTCTGGATAATAAATCTATCTCAAGCAGCTATTTTCAGCGCTAACTGCGTTGAATTTACTTGCAATAGGCTAGATATTTGCGTATTCACTGGTGCGTAAACTGCTTTGCTGAGCTTGAATAAGCCATAAAACAGCCAGCGACAGTAAAACCGATTTCCATTTCATTATTGCTCCGTTCCCTCTATGAGTAGAGGTATTTTATGCGTGTTTTTATTAATTTAATAATAAAAGATGATAGTGAGGATTATTACTTGGCACTTCCCTATTGAGCAAAAGTACTCAATAGGGAAGTAACTCACTTAGCGTGACCAGTTAGTTTTGGCAAGCTCTACAATCTCGTTTCCTTTGCCGTTTATCAGCGCTTTCATCATGTAAACACTAAAGCCTTTTGCTTGCTCTAATTTGATTTGCGGCGGCATTGAAAGCTCTTGTTTTGCAGTATCGACTTCTAAAACAACAGGTCCTGAGTGGTTCATCATCTCGTTCATTGCCGATGGTAATTTTTCAGGGTCATCCACATGAATCCCTTTTAAGCCACAGGCCTCTGCAATTTTAGCAAAACTTGGGTTTTCTAAATCGGTATCGCTTGATAAAAACCCACTGGCTTTCATTTCCATAGCCACAAAACTAAGTGAGCGATTATTATAAACAACAATCTTTATTGGTAAATTAAGCTGTTTAAGCGAGATTAAGTCGCCCATTAACATCGAAAAGCCACCATCACCACACATTGCAATGACTTGGCGGTCTCTATCTACAGATTGAACCCCCATTGCCTGCGACATGGCATTTGCCATAGAACCATGATTAAACGATCCAATTAAGCGGCGCTTTCCATTCATTGACAAATAACGCGCAGCCCACACTGTTGGCGTACCTACATCACAAGTAAAAACAGCATCGTCAGCCGCTTGCTCGTTGAGTAAACGTGTTAGGTATTGCGGGTGAATTAAATTTTGCGAGGTTTTACCACTGGCAAGTTCGTCCAGATCCTGTCGAGACTCTTTGTAGTTTTTAACACATTTTTGTAAGTGCGAACTGCTCCGTTCACCTTTAATATAATCAAGCAGAGTGGTCACTGAATTTTTTGTATCGCCTAATACGCCACAGTCAATTTGCACGTGTCGCCCGAGTGACGCGGCCTGATTATCAATTTGCAATATGGTGGTATTTTCGGGATAAAATGCACGATAAGGAAAGCTCGTACCAATCATAAGTAATGTATCGGCTTCTTGCATTGCATGATACCCCGACGCAAAGCCAATAAATCCAGTCATACCGACATCATAAGGGTTATCGTACTCAATAAATTCTTTACCACGCATAGCATGCACTATCGGTGCTTGTAATTTGTCGGCTAGCGCAACAATTTCGTCGTGGGCACCCTTACAACCTGCACCACACAATAAGGTTACTTTTTTACTTTTATTAAGATAAGTCGCCATTGCTTCAATATCAGATAAAGCGGGAGTATGTGTTGCTGGCCTTGGCACGTTCCATTTTGGTTTGATAGCTTTAGACATATCTTTTAATGCTATGTCGCCAGGTAGCACAAGTACACTCACGCCTTTATTTAATATTGCTTGTCGCATTGCTGTTTCTAGCAGGTACGGCATTTGCTCAGGGCTCGACACCATTTCACAATACACACTGCATTCTTTAAATAATTCTTGCGGATGGGTTTCTTGAAAATAACTACTACCAATTTCAGATGAAGGAATATGTGCGGCAATTGCTAATACTGGTACATTATTGCGCTGACAATCAAATAAGCCATTAATTAAATGAAGGTTACCCGGCCCACAAGAACCCGCACACACCGCTAGCTCGCCTGATAAATGGGCTTCGCCACCAGCTGCAAATGCGGCAACTTCTTCATGTCGCGTTCCTAACCATTCAATTGTTCCCATTTTTCGCAGACTTTCACTAATGCCGTTAAGTGAATCGCCAGTTACTCCCCAAATACGTTTTACGCCTGCTTGTTCGAGGGTTTTTGTAATAAAACTTGCGATATTTTGACTCATAATATAGAACTCCTAAATATTCAGTTATTCTGTAAATTGATTTTTCGTCTCTGATCTATCAGGTAAGTCATCGTTTCGAAATGCGCTCAATTATTGAGAATCGATAAGCTTAAATATTTTGATAATGATAAATATATTACTACTGAGACTTTACTAACAAACGCCTATGCTTGCTGCGACCCCATACTGATACATAAAACATGAATGTCCGCTTTAAAGTGTTTATGAATATGCGGGTGCGAGATTTTTAGTGGCTTAACTATGAATATGTTATTATGCGCTCAATTATTTTACTGAATGCTTTTCTCTTACTTCTATGTCAAATTCTGCTTCTTGCTTTACATTATTTTCTCAAAATATTGATGCTCTCGCGCTTCCTGAAAAGTTTACTTTCCCTTTTTATTACGAGCCGCAACCATTAGCTGTAGCAGCCACTAAACAATTACAGCAACAACTTGAAACGTTAACGCATTTAAAAGCAGAAAATGCAGGTAAAATGTTTGGGGTTTTAGTGGTGCAAAATGCTAAGCAACAATTAGGCTTTTTAAGTGCTTATTCGGGACAAATTGAAGGTGATAAAGGCAATATTAGTTTTGTGCCGCCTGTTTCTAGCATGCAACTTCAAGATGATACCTATTTGGCTCAAAGTAAAATAATTAACGATATTAATGCTCAAATTGAGCAGTTAGAAAATAGCGAACAACTACTTGAAGTTAATAACAAACTTGATGATGCAACACAGAGCTACCAGCAAGCGCTATTAGCTCAACAGGCAGTAATGCAAGCCGGTCGTCAGCAACGAAAAATACAACGTACTGAAGGTGAATTAGAACTTAGCGAAAGTGATTTTGAGCAGTTAAAAAATAAGCTTGCAGGGCAAAGCATCGTAGAAAAAAAGCAACTGCTGGCACTTAAAGCCTATTGGCAAAATATAATCGAGTCACTGCAGCAAACACACATCAATATTTCTGATGAAATTGCTCATTTAAAAAAACGCCGTAAAACGCTTTCTAAAAGCTTACAAAAAAAGCTATTTGCACAGTACCAATTTTTAAATGCAAATGGTGAAACTACAGACTTAAATGCTATTTTTGCAGCATTACCTGAGCACACTCCTCCTTCGGGTGCTGGCGATTGTGCAGCGCCTAAATTATTACAATACGCCTATAAACATGACTTAAAGCCACTTGCTATGGCAGAGTTTTGGTGGGGAGCTGCACCTAAATCAGCAATTAGGCAGCATAAGAATTACTACCCTTCTTGTTACAGTAAATGCCAACCAATACTTGGGCATATGCTAAAGGGTTTAGATGTTGAAGATAACCCGCTACTTATCAACCCAGCTCAGGGTAAAGATTTAAGTATTGTTTATAAAGATGACGACTTACTTGTGGTAAATAAGCCCGCTGAGTTTTTATCGGTACCTGGCGTTAATATTGATGACTCAGTTTATATGCGAATCAAAACGCAGTTTCCAGAGGCATCAGGGCCACTAATTGTACACAGATTAGATATGTCGACTTCTGGGTTATTGATGATTGCGCTTAATAAACGCGTGCACAAAGCACTGCAAAAGCAGTTTATTGAACGCACCATAGATAAACGTTATGTCGCATTAGTTAATGGTAACGTAGCTGAGGATAGCGGAGTAATTGATTTACCCTTAGTGCTCGACTTTGATGATAAACCGCGCCAAATGGTATGTTATAAACACGGTAAGCCATCACTTACTACCTGGCACGTTTTAGAGCGTAACAACAATATTACCCGATTACAGTTATATCCTAAAACAGGGCGAACTCATCAACTAAGAGTGCATTGTGCGCACAGTTCAGGTTTAAACATGCCAATTATAGGCGACACACATTATGGGAAAAAAGCCGATAGATTACATTTACATGCAGAATACTTAGCATTTACTCACCCAATTACACTTAAACGATTAGAATTTGAAGTAGCCGCAGATTTTTAACAAAAGCACATAAACCGCTACCACTAAAACGTACAAATATTGGCTTTTATTAATTAAATTGATATTGTTTATGGTCTTATTTTTTTCAATGATGAGTATAAGAAACAGTTCAAACCCAAGTTTATTAAGCAATGCGAAAAAGTATTTCAATAATAAAAATAAATCAGCAAAGGATTAACATGGCTAACAATACACAAATAAAGATTTTAGGTAATACTTTATGGGCAAAGTATATTGTTCTCCTTTTATTTTTACTTTTTAGTAAACTTGCCTCTGCTAACGGCGATTCATTAAATGCAACTTCACATGCGCTAGACTTTGACACGACTCAAACTCTCATCAATAACATAAAACTAAATGAATTAGACTATCTTCAAAATGGAGACAAACTCACTCAAGCGTTTAAAATAAGCAAAGATCAAAATTGGGAAAAGCTTCATCTAGAAGCGGCCGCTTTGTATGCGGAGTTACTTTTTAGACAAGAAAAATACGCAGCGTTAAATACTCACTTATCCTATTACTTAAAGAACAAAGAGTTACCAAACCAAAAAAGTGTGTATTTATTATTTCTCGAATCACAACTCAAGTCTCTAGCGAGGGATGCAAACCCAGCTCCAGCACACACGCTAGCCACAAAATTAGAAGAGAGCTTGCAACAGCATTCATCTAAAGAAAAAATTATTATTTTACGAGCACTTGCTTACTATTACACCGATACTGATGCATTGAAAAAGACCCTAAATGTTGCACTAGAAGGGCTAGAATTAGCATTAAAAGATGACGACTCAGCATCTCAGGGATACTTTTTTAGAAAAATAGCCGATGCATATAATTATCTAAACGAAAAAGACAAAGCCATATATTATGCAAAAAAAGCGGTTGCAGCATATGAGCAAACACAAGATGGGCTTTTTACTGCAAAAGCATATTGGAGTTTAGGCAATATATTGCTCGAGATAAAAAAACCTAAAGATGCCTTAATATACCTAGACAAAGCATTGCTCTATTTTAAAAAAGCTAATATGCAAAAAGGCTTAACCTTTGCCCAATACTCAATTGCTAGCATTGAGTACTTACAAGCAAACTACGATAAAGCTTTAACTTTAACTAAAGAGAACATTGAGCTTGCTCGTTCTGCAGGTGTACACGACATGCAACTCGCATCGCTCATTTTGTTAGCTGACATATATATAAAACTAGATTTACTTGATCAAGCAAATGAAGCAAACGATGAGGTATTTTTAAACTTAGATAAATTCAGCCGCAGTATTTATAAAGCCGATTTTTTAAGTAAACGCTATGAGCTAAAGCGACGCCTCAACTACACTGACGAGGCTTTTGAAGCAATTGAACAAAAGCTCCTTTATACAAAAGAACACTACGAAGCTACCAGTGAAAGTAATATAAAAACACTACAGGTACAGTTTGAAGTAAAAGAAAAAGAAGAAAAAATACAGCAACTAGAGTACGCAAAAGACATTAGTGAACTACAAGCTAAAGAAGAGTACCAACAAAAAATAATTTGGCGACTTAGCGCTGCTATAGCGTTTATTTTAGTGATTGCTTCATTATTTTTATTTTATCGGCAAGCTCGACAACGTCAAAAATATCACGATATTTCATTAACAGATTATCTAACAAATAGCCCTAATCGCAGAGGAATAATGCGCGCAGCAGAAGCAAAGCTCAGTGAAGGTAAAATGACGATAGCAATTGTTGACTTAGACTACTTTAAAAAAGTTAACGACCAATTTGGTCACGATGTTGGAGATTTAGTTCTTATTTCCTTTGTAAAGGCTGCAAAAGAAACACTAAGTGGTGATCATCAGTTTGGCCGCTACGGCGGCGAAGAATGGTTGTTTGCACTAAATTCGGTTGACGAACTAGCTATTCGAGATATCTTTGACCAGCTCGCCACTAGGTTTACCGAGCATTGTAGTAATATAAAAGACCTTCCTAGTGATACAAAAATCACTTTTAGTGTGGGAGCCTCTGTAAGTAGCCCTTTAAAAAACACACTAGATGTTCTTATTAAGCATGCAGATAAATTACTTTATAAAGCAAAAGAAAACGGAAGAAACCAAGTCGTTGTTGATTAAATACAGCTAAAAGTACTTGCTCAGTTAATTGACTAAAGTCCATCTAAAACCATCTGTTTAATTTTATGTGCTTTTACAAAATGATCTAATTTATGGGTGTGTATCCACCAAGTAGCAGCTTCCATAAGTAGCTCTGGGTCGTCGTTTTTATTAGCAAAAAATGCATAAAAAGAAAGCCCTACATTTTCGCCTTTAACTGCTATTTTTTTATCGCACACGGTAATTATTTTTGCTCTTAGTACTTCCCTCATACATACCTTATTTAATTATATTTTTACTATTAAAATACGCCATTTAAAAAGCTAACGATTAGCTGTAAAAGGCTTCTATCAACCAAGCCATGATTCTCAAGCTCTTTATTAGGCGTATTTACTTTTGCAGCTTTGCATTCATTATCTAGTGTCTCATTTTTACGTGTATCGGTTTCGTATGCAATATCTGCTTGTTCCATACATTTTGCCGAGCCTGCGTAAGGCTTCGCCGCACAAGCGCTTAGTAATAAAAAAAGTGGAATTGCTATCAATAATTGCTTCATAACTAATCCTATTTTTACGCAACTTATTTACTTTAAATTACAGTTGCAAGTTAGCCTATTTACTTTTCTACCACCATTACAAAAAATTCAAAAAAGAACGTACCGATGGCATCAAAAAAAGTGTTATTTTTTTCATCCTTTTTAATTTGTGCGCTAATGCATTGATTGTAAACCTGTGAGCTTGTTTGAGCGCCATTTCGATCAACCATTTCAGCCTCTTCAATGCATAAGTTAGGGTCAGAACGCGGGGCTGTACTACATGCACTCAGTAAAGCGCACAGCAATAATGCGGCGACGGGGCTTTTTATGTTCATCCTTAAACTATCCTATTAAGTTAACGTGCTACCTGCATTTATGTGTGAGAGTAATATATAGGTTGTACCCAAATAACACTGGCACTTTATCACTGCAATAAAATAAACAACCAGTAAATATTTGTAAGGTTCTGTAGGGATTTATACTCACTTTTATAATTGAACTGCGCGAAAGCCTGAAATTATTGCATTCATATCACTGTAAAATTTACAGTGATCGCAGCCAAAGAATAAAAAATAAAATTAAATTTATTAAAATACAATAACTTAATATTTGGCATTTAGTTTGCTAGTTAATGATATAAGCAAATAAATTGTAAAAGGACTAGTTATGAATATTTTTGAAGCACTACGTCATGACCATGACAAACAACGAGAATTGGTAGATGCGCTTATTCAAACACACGGCGACACAGAGCAGCGCCACACGCTAATGGATGAGCTAAAAACAGAATTAGAAAATCACGCAAAATTTGAAGAACGTTACTTTTATAACCCACTTATGTTTGATGACTTAACTCATGAAAAAGCGCGCCACAGCGTAGCTGAACATCACGAAATTGATGAATTAATTGAACAACTTGAAGATACCGAAATGAGCTCGTCTGCATGGTTAGTTGCAGCTAAAAAGCTACACCATTTGGTACATCATCATTTAAGTGAAGAAGAACACGAAGTGTTTCAATTAGCGGGTAAAGCACTTACCGAAGGGCAAAAAGAGAGCCTTGCTGAGCAATACAACGACGCTATGCATTAGTTGTAAACACGCAAACCGACTTCCACACACTCCCTGTGTACTTATTGGTTATAAGCCTTATGGCTTATAACCAATTTTTTTGCATGTACTTTATTACTTTACAGTAAATTTCACGTCTTGGTCGCGTAATAAGTAAAGTGCAAAACACGCAGCCCACATTGGCCATGCAGTAAAGAATAATAAGTTATTAAAGCCATCTATGTACTGGTTGTAAGAAGAAAGCGTAGATAAGCCATGCATTACAAAAATGATACCGTACGTTATACGCTTTTTAATACCTGCTAAAAATGCTAAAACAAGCACTAACTGCACCGCACCAATAATGTAAGCCACTATATCTGTAGAGCCACTAATACCGTAAAAATGTTCAAAAATACGTGCGCTATGCCCAGGATTAACAAACTTATCGAATGTCCACATAACCATTACAATAAACACGCCTAAACGCAAAGATAAAAGTGACCACTGCAAACGGTTTTGCACATCAGAATTCATTGAACCTGTCATAAAATTTCCTTAAATGAATATTAATAAACGTAGAAGTAACCTAGACCGTATAAGTTATTTTTTATTTCAAAAATTTTTAATTAAATTCATTAGTTAAGCCATGCAGTACTAAAAGTGAAGCTTATTTAAGTAATTTAAAAATGCTGCATAAAAGTTAACTCTTTTAAAATGTTAGCAGGTTGAAAGTAGTCTATAATTAAAAATTCTATTAAAAGCATATATTTACATTCAGTCTAGTACAATCGCTGTATTAATATTTTATCAACTAATAAAACAATACTACTTAATTACCATCTTTATAATGCATCTGTTTTGTTATGTTCTAAAAAACAAAAAGAATCAAAATTTTACTGAAAGTTATTTTTAATCCTTTCGGTCTTTATCGCCAACAACATTTTAACCGTAGAGAGAAAACGTTTGAAACACGCATATTTAGCACTTTCCCTAGCCACCATATTAAATACACCACTTAATGCTTTTGCAGCCGAAGAATCAAAAACAGCAAAAGAAGGCGCAATTGAGCGTATTGAGGTGGCAGGCCAAGTTATTAAATCTCAAGGTCTTTCGGTTAAAAATGCCACTGTAGACGGCCCTTTTGGCGACAACTTAGCTCTACGAGATATAGCCCGTTCAGTAACACCAATTTCAAGCGAGTTAATAGAACAACTCAATATTACGACTTTACAAGACGTACTTGCAGTCAGCCCTAATACCTATTCAGCCAGTGGTTTTGGGGCACCAAGTTTACCTACTATTCGTGGGCAACTAGGTGAGCTTTTCCAAGATGGTACACGCCGCCAAGCAGGTAATAATGGCTTTGGTGTGCCGTTATCGTTCAACTCTATAGAACAAATAGATGTAGTAAAAGGCGCGCCACCGGTATTATTTGGTTCAAGCCAACGCAACGGTGGTTTTGTAAACTTACATTCTAAAAAAGCATCAACTGACGACAGTAAAGGCAAAGCAACGGTATCTGCAGGACGATGGGATCAGTACAGTGTTTTAGTTGATTACAGTGCACCTATAGTAAAAGACAAAGTAGGTTTTAGAGTAAGCGCTGAACACATTGATAACGGCAGTTACTACGACTTTTCGGGCACGAAAAGCGACAGCCTATTTGCAGCACTTAGGGTGTTACCTGATGACAAGAGCAGCTGGGATATTAACTTTGAGTTATACCAAGTTGAATTTACCGATAACGCAGGTATTAACCGCCCTACTCAAGCGCTAATAGATAATGGCCTTTATATTACCGGCCAAGGCGTGCAAGTAAATGGCAGTACAGTTCCAGCGGCAGGTTCTATTGTTTCACCTACTGGGCAAGTAAAAATAGACCGTAGTACAGTACTTACCGACCCTGACAATCAAAACGAAGCCACTACTTATTTACTACACAGTATTTATAAGCGTGAACTTTCAAACAACGCATCAATAAAAAACATTACGTATTTTCAGCACTTACAACGCGAAGAAATTGCACAAAATAGCTTTGTTGAAATTATAGATGGTGCCGATACCGCGCAGAACCGTACCGAACTGACTTACCAATGGAGCAACGAACAGCAAACAATTTTTGCTTTTGATGTGCGTTACAACCGCGTGCTAGGCTACAGCCAATTTACAACAGAAGCCGACCTACCTATTGATTTAACTGGCCCAATTTCAAATCGCCGCATTCCTTTAACTGATTCACAACAAGCGCGTTTAATTGAAATTAGCCCAGGTGTATTTGTATCCCCTGGTGGTCAGTACGATATTAATAACGATGGCAGCGGCGACTTTAACTTATCAGACACTACCGATTCGCGCTCATGGCAAACGGGTTTTGCTATTCAGCAAGATTCAGATTGGACAGATAAGTTTCATACAAGTGTTGGCTACCGCATTGATTTTTATGACGTAGACGCGCACGACCCAATAGCACCAGAGGGTGAAATTGCAGCGAGCGATAGCATTAACGATAAGCTACATTCGGGGCAAGTAAGCTTTAATTACCGATTAAATGGTGATTACACCACTTATGGTGCAGCAAGTTACAACGAAGCCACATCAAATAGCATGGCTGGCGGCACGTCTCTTGGTGGCGACAACACGATTAGCGCGCAAAACTTTTCAACCGAAAATACCTTAGTTGAATTCGGTTTAAAATACGCACCAACCGACAGTGATTGGTACGCCGATGGTGCAGTGTTTAGCCAACGTCGTAGTTTACGTAATCGCGATGGTAGTAATACCGGCATTCGTACTACCGGCTTTGAAAGCCAAGTATTCTATGATGCTTACCCTTATTGGTTAAGTGCCGGCTACAGCTATATTGATGCTCGCTACGATAATTCTGCAAGTAGCCAAGATTCAGCGCAAGTAGCAGATGCATTTGACAACTCACGTCCAGATATTATTGCAGGTACCAGTGTTGGCGCACCTAGCTTTACCGCGTTTGCACCTTCAAACCGCCAAGTTCAGGGCATCCCTGAGCAATCTTTCAGCTTTAACGGAAATTATTCAATTAATTCGAAATGGCAAACGGGTTTTTCAGGTCTATATACAAAGAGTTACCCATTAGACTTTTTGGCGACAGTAAAAATTCGTGATCAGTACACCCTAAACGTAAATACTAGCTATGCTTTTACGCCTAATACCAAGTTACGATTAGATGTGAACAACGTGACGAATCAAAAAAACTGGCGCCCAGTATTTGAAGGCGGTTACTTTGGTGCAACTTTAGCTTTTCCTGAGTTGCCAATTAACGCCAAGTTAACCCTTACGCATAGTTTTTAAGAGAGAGAACATGATTAAAAAAATATTTCTATTATTGATTGCAGCGGCCGCCGTCGGCCTGTTCTTTCATTTTGACTTACACCAACTACTTACGCTTGATGGCTTAAAAGGATCGATGGATCAGTTTAACCAATACAAAGAGCAGTCACCGTTACTCGTTATTGGTGGGTTCTTTTTACTATACGTAGTAGTAACTGCTCTCTCTTTACCAGGCGCCGCTATTTTAACACTTGCCGCAGGTGCATTGCTTGGCTTAGTTGAAGGCTTATTGGTTGCATCTTTTGCCTCAACTATTGGCGCAACACTTGCCTTTTTAGTATCGCGTTACTTACTACGTGACACTATTAAACAACGTTTTCCTGAGCGATTAGCCGCCATTGATGCAGGCGTTGAAAGAGAAGGTGGATTTTACTTATTTACGCTTAGATTAGTGCCGGTGTTTCCGTTCTTTTTAATCAACTTACTAATGGGTGTTACTTCAATAAAGTCTTGGACTTACTACTGGGTAAGCCAAGCAGGTATGCTCGCCGGTACATTTGTATTTGTTAACGCAGGTACACAACTGGCGCAAATAGAAAGCTTATCTGGAATTTTATCATTCAACTTAATCTTATCATTCGCTTTATTGGGTATATTCCCATTCATTGCAAAAGGAATCTTAAACGTGTTTAAAAAGCGTCGCGTATACAAAAACTACACTAAGCCTAAAAAATTCGACCGTAACATGATTGTTATTGGCGCAGGCGCAGGTGGTTTGGTAACAAGTTATATAGCCGCTGCTGTTAAAGCAAAAGTAACCCTTATTGAAGCGGGCGAAATGGGCGGTGACTGTTTAAACTATGGTTGTGTTCCAAGTAAAGCAGTCATTAAAAGCGCTAAAATTGCAGAACAAATTCGCCATGGTGAAAACTACGGCCTAGAAAATGCGACACCGCAGTTTTCGTTCAAAAAAGTAATGGCACGTGTACACAAAGTAATTGCAGATGTAGCACCACACGACAGTGTTGAGCGTTACACTGACTTAGGCGTAGATGTCGTAAAAGGCTACGGTAAATTAATAGACCCGTGGACTGTAGAAATTAAACTTAACGATGGCGGCACGCAAACACTTACCGCTCGTACTATTGTGATTGCCACTGGCGCGCGCCCATTTGTACCGCCACTACCTGGTATTGAAGAAACTGGCTATGTAACAAGCGATACGTTGTGGAATAAATTTGCAGAGCTAGATGAGGCACCTAAAAAACTTGTAGTACTTGGTGGTGGTCCAATTGGTAGCGAATTAGCACAAAG
Organism: Pseudoalteromonas sp. SG45-1; assembly: GCF_014164135.1. Lineage (NCBI taxonomy): Bacteria > Pseudomonadati > Pseudomonadota > Gammaproteobacteria > Alteromonadales > Pseudoalteromonadaceae > Pseudoalteromonas > Pseudoalteromonas sp. SG45-1. The sequence goes on along the minus strand of NZ_JACJEP010000005.1, from coordinate 103,552 downwards.
CTTTGCACGTTTAGGTTCAAGTGTTACGCAAATTGAAATGGCGGAGCGCATCATGATCAAAGAAGATCTTGAAGTGTCTACTTTTGCTCACGAAGCGTTAACCGAAAGTGGCGTTAATATTTTAACATCGCACCAAGCACTTCGCTGTGAAACGCGCGATGGTAAAAAATATATTGTTGTTAAACATAACGACAAAGAAATAGATATTGAATACGACGAGCTATTATGTGCCGTTGGTAGAAGTGCACGCCTTAAAGGTTACGGTCTTGAAGAGCTAGGCATTGAAACAAACCGCACAGTAGTAACTAACGAATACCTAGAAACACTGTACCCAAATATTTTCGCAGCTGGCGATATTGTAGGTCCATACCAGTTTACACATGTGGCAGCTCATCAGGGTTGGTACGCAGCGGTAAATGGCTTATTTGGTCACCTTAAAAAGTTTAAAGTAGATTACCGTGTTATTCCGTGGACTACGTTTATTGACCCAGAAGTAGCACGTGTTGGCTTAAACGAGCAAGACGCAAAAGACAAAGGCATAGATTACGAAATCACTCGTTTTGAATTTGAAGAGCTAGACCGTGCAATTACCGACAGCGCCACTAAAGGCTTTATTAAAGTGATTACACCCAAAGGCAAAGACAAAATATTGGGTGTTACCGTAGTATCTGAACACGCTGGCGATTTAATTGCTGAGTTTGTACTGGCAATGAAACACGGTTTAGGCCTTAACAAAATACTCGGTACTATACACAGCTACCCTACTTGGGCTGAAGGTAACAAATACGCAGCAGGTGAGTGGAAACGCGCTCATGCACCTGAAAAAGTGCTTAACTTGCTTGAAAAATACCACACTTGGCGCAGAGGTTAATTATGTTTAAAACACCTCTAAAAGCATTGCTACTTGGTTCGGCTTTAGTTGTAACATCGTTTGCAACGTCATTTTCGGCCCAAGCCCAAAACATGCACGACAGCTGGAATGCATTGTTAAATAAGCATGTTGTCGCTATTAATCATAATCACAGTACTGAGGTTGATTACGCTGCTATAAAACGTGAGCATGCACAACTAAAAACGTATTTAGATTCGTTAACGGCTGTAACGCGAAGCGAATTTGACGCGTGGGAAAAGCCTAAGCAACTCGCTTTTTTAATCAATGCTTATAATGCGTGGACTGTTGAACTTATATTGACTAAGTACCCTGATATTAAGTCAATTAAAGACTTAGGGAGCTTTTTTAGCTCACCATGGAGTAAAGAGTTTGTGCCATTACTTGGCAAAACTCGCAGCCTTGATGATATAGAGCATGGTTTAATACGTGGTAGCGGTAAATACAACGACCCACGTATTCACTTTGCAGTAAATTGCGCGAGTATTGGTTGCCCAGCGCTTCGAGAAGAAGCCTATACAGCCACTGATTTAGAGAGCCAATTGCAAGAGCAAACAGTGCGCTTTTTATCAGATATGACACGCAATATGGCTCAAGAAAATACGCTAAGCGTGTCTTCAATATTTAAATGGTACGGCGATGACTTTGAAAAAGGTTTTAGAGGTGCAAACACGCTACAGCAGTTTTTCCTGCAATACAGCGACGCACTTAAACTGATACCCGCTCAGCAAAAAGCACTTAAAAATGATGACATGAAAGTTAAATTTTTAGACTACAACTGGGATTTAAATGTTCGCCATTAAGTTTTGGCAAACACAGGCGCGATACAGCTTTTGCTGTGTCGCGTTTTGCGTTTGTGCAATCGCAAATTTAGCTGCTTTTTCGAGCACTGCGTTTGCTAATACCGTTATTAACTCTAATAGTAAAAGCAATTTAGTAATAAACACACAACAGGGTTCTCGCTGGCAACAAGTTCAAGCACTTGGTAGCAATCAAGATGTATACTTTTATGCATGGGGCGGCGACGCGCAAATAAATGCTTATATTCAATGGGCAGCACAGCAAGTTAAAACTAAGTACAACATTAACCTAGTGCATGTAAAATTAAGTGACACCAGCGAAGCAGTAAGCCGTGTACTTGCCGAAAAATCAGCAAACAATAACAACCAAGGCAGCGTAGATTTAATGTGGGTCAACGGAGCTAACTTTGCCACCATGAGTGAGCACTCTCTGCTTTTGAAAGAATGGGCAAATAAACTCCCCTACTTTGCATTAACCGATCCGGCTAATAACCCTGCTGTAACCTTTGATTTTGGTTTACCTACCAATGGGATGGAAGCGCCATGGGGTCAAGCATCACTTACGTTTTATTACGACAGCATTGCAGTAAATGGTAAGGCAAACAATAAATTGCCGACGACATTAAACGAATTATTAAACTGGAGCGCACAAAACCCTGGTCGCTTTAGTTACCCAAAGCCGCCTGACTTTTTAGGTATGAGCTTTTTAAAATACGCCTTAGTTGTGCTGCATAAGCACAGCAGCGAAAACATTAAAGCGCAGCTAAACCAACCAGCTACAACTAAAAATACGGCGCAAGTGTTAAATCCACTGTGGGACTTTTTAGATAAACTACACCCAACTCTTTGGCGTGGTGGCACTCATTTTATGCAAAGTGGTGCTCAAATGCGCCGCCTTGTGGACGATACAGAGCTGAGTTTAGCCTTTACTTTTTCAGCACCTGAAGTACCGGCAGCTGTAAAACGCTATGATTTACCAAACAGCATTCGCAGTTACGCAATGAGTGACGGCAGTTTAAGTAATACCCATTTTGTGGCAATCCCTTACAATGCAAGCCACCAGCAAAGTGCGCAATTAGTGGCTAATTTTTTACTCAGCCCTGAGGCGCAAGCCCAAAAACAAAAAGCGCATATATGGGGCGATAAAAGCGTACTTATTCAATCAACGTTAACGCCCGATCAGCAAACCTTATTTAAAACAGCTAAACCACATCCAAGTGCACTGCCTTTAAACAGTATTAAACGCACATTGAGCGAACCTCATCCAAGCTGGGTAAACGCCATTATGCAAGGTTGGCAAACCCGTTATGGAGTAAGCCAATGAGCGTTATTTCAAAAAGTGTACCGATTAATACCAAAGCAACAACGCAGTGCAGCACCGATATGTTTACGCGCATTGTAAAATTTAGTCCGCGATTTTTACTCGCTTTACTTATACTACCCGTACTTGGTGGCTTAATTAGCGTCTTGCTGCCTGCCTTTGGTTATGCGCCCGTACTTGAGCAAACAACGTTTAGCTTGCAAGGTTTTAATGCCCTTTGGCAAACACCAGGCCTTACTCAAATGGTTACCTTAAGCGTTGCAACGGGCTTAATAAGTACTCTGCTTTCATTTATCATTACCTTAATGATTTTAGCTGCGTTTTTTAATAGCCCTTGGCTTAACCGAATTCAGCGTTTATTGAGCCCTATATTAGTGATACCTCATGCCGCAGCGGCTATTGCAGTAGGGTTTTTAATTGCCCCTTCAGGTATGATTTCACGCTTAGCGTCGCCTTGGTTAAGCGGCTGGGAACTTGCGCCAAACGGCATGTTTCCGCATGATTCATTCGGTATTAGTATTATTTTAGGCTTAACACTAAAAGAGCTTCCCTTTTTATTACTAATGGCACTGGGCGTACTTGCTCAACCTGAGCTTGGCAAAAAATTACGCCAACAACATAAGGTTGCGCTTAACTTGGGTTATTGCCCAATGACCGCCTTTTTTAAAGTAATACTGCCAAGCCTTTATCCGCTGCTGCGTTTGCCCCTTTTAGCGGTGCTTGCCTATGCAAGTGCCAGTGTAGAAATGCCACTCATTTTAGGGCCAAATACACCACCCACGTTAGCCGTTGCAATAATGCATTGGTTTAACGATGTTGATTTAAACCTGCGCATTAAAGCCTCAGCGGGCGCTTTATTACAACTGGCTGTTACAGGTGGGTTATTAGCCCTTTGGCTTGGCGCAGAAAAGGCCGTAAAAGTGCTATTTAGCGACTCCCTCACTAATGGAGTGCGCGAATACGGTGGGTTTTATTGGCAAAAAATAACGGTCGTACTCACCACATTAGTAATTAGCTTTATATTGTTGTCGCTTATTGGTTTAGTTATGTGGTCGGTTGCAGGCTTTTGGCGCTTTCCAGATGCAATGCCTGAGCAATTTACACTACTGCATTTTAAAAGTGCGCTAATGCAAATGAGCAGCCCGCTTTTTAATACGCTAGCAATCGGTTTAGTAACCACATTATTTGCCATTATTCTTACTCTATTGTGTTTAGAATCAGAGCAATTGAGTGACAAACCGATTTCTCGTTTTACCAGTTTAATTATTTACTTACCGTTATTAGTACCCAGTATTGCCTTTTTGTTTGGGCTAGTATGGATACAACAATTGGTAAATAACCAAGCCGCATTTTTTAATGTGGTACTTACGCATTTACTGTTTGTGTTGCCTTATGTGTTTTTGTCACTTGCGAGCAGTTATAGGCGCTTAGACCCTCGTTTTGCTCATGTGGCAGCAAGCCTAGGCGCAGCACCATGCAAAGTGTTTTTTAAAGTAAAACTACCTCAGTTGTTTGCCCCTATTTTAATTGCAGCCGCACTGGGCTTAGCTATTAGTTTTGGACAATACCTCCCCACTCTTTTAGCTGGCGGCGGGCGCATAGCCACAATAACAACCGAAGCCGTTACGCTTGCCAATGGCGCAAGCAGACGCACCAGTGCCGTGTACGCTATTATGCAAATGGCGTTGCCACTTATTGGATTTATACTGGCATGGGGTTTACCTAAATATTTTTTCAAAAGTGCACGTGCTTAAAAGTGCACATAATTAAAGCATCCATGTTTAACACTATCAGGGTTAAGGTTTTTTAATGCAGTCATCGTTACAGATTAAAAATTGTCAGCTTTATCGCCAAAATGAGCTGTTACTTAGCTTAAACGAGCAAGTTAATGGCGGTGAAATTCTGACTATTATGGGCCCATCAGGCAGTGGTAAATCAAGCTTATTAAATTGGCTTACGGGTACTTTACCAAGTAGCTTTAAGGCCAATGGAGAGGTGTGGCTTAATGGTCAAAATATCGATAATACCCCTCCGCACTTGCGCCATATTGGAGTGCTTTATCAAGACGCTTTATTGTTTTCGCATTTAACTGTTGCTGGTAACATTGCCTTTGCAATGCCCAAAGGTAATAAAAAACAACGCCTTGAAAAAATAGCACACGCACTTGAGCAAGTAGGTCTTAAAGACATGGGTAATCGTCACCCCGATAACCTCTCAGGTGGGCAACAAGCCCGTGTTGCATTATTACGTATGCTGCTGAGCGAACCTAAAGCCATTTTACTCGACGAACCCTTTAGCAAACTCGACACCCAACTGCGTGTTGATACACGCGAACTCGTGTTTAGCCAAATACGCGATCATAAGCTACCTGCAATTATGGTAACTCATGACCATAGCGACGCAGACGCTGCAAGTGGCAAACTCATAACTTTAAATAGCGCACTTTAAATACATAGCTTTAAACGCATAAGGCAATAAACATGCTAGACAAATTTATCACCCCTGTAATTAAGCCACTTTTAACACCTGTGGTTATGCTTATGCATAAACGCGGCATAACCGCCGATCAGCTCACCGTGGTAGGCTTTTTAGTTGGCTTATTAGCCGTGCCATTACTGGCGTTTGAAATGTGGTACGGCGCATTAGTTGCCATTGCTTTAAATCGAATTTTAGATGGACTTGATGGCGCATTAGCACGCTACGCAAACCAAAGTTCAAGCGCGGGTGGCTTTTTAGATATCACACTCGACTTTTTATTTTACGCGGCTATTCCGCTTGGCTTTATTTTGGCAAACCCTGAGCAAAACGCGATAGCGGGCTCCTTATTACTTGCCACTTTTATTGGTACGGGCTCAAGCTTTTTAGCTTTTGCGATTGCCGCCGAAAAATTTAAACTCGAAAAACCGCAATTTAAATATAAAAGCTTTTACTACTTAAACGGCTTAACCGAAGGCACTGAAACAATAGCGCTATTTATTGCATTTTGTATTTGGCCGCAGCACTTTGCTGTTATGGCGAGCATTTTTGCTATTGCGTGTGGCATAACTATTTTTACCCGTATACATGGCGGTTATCACACGCTTAAGCGACAAGAAGCCGATGCTAACAAAGCAGCTGAAAACGTGCCTAACAGTGCAAATTCTGAGGTAATAGATGACTAATGAAGTATGGTGGCGACTCGGCTGCTTTTTTAGCATTTTAATTATAATGATGCTGCTTGAATGGCAAAAACCTGCTCGCCAAGCACCTATTAAAAGCAGTACACGTTGGTTTGCTAATTTTGGATTAGTGTTTGCTTCATCAGTTATTGCGCGCTTAGTGGTCCCTATTGGGTTAACCGCTGTTGCACTTTACAATCAAGAGCACGGCATTGGCTTATTTAATCAAATAGCCCTACCAAGCAGTTTAATTATTATATTGAGCATACTTTTACTCGATATATTAATTTATTGGCAGCATAGATTATTTCATCAAGTGCCTATTTTATGGCGCTTGCACCGCGTTCACCATGCCGATGCACATGTTGATACAAGTACGGGCTTGCGCTTTCACCCTATCGAAATTGTGCTGAGCATACTTATAAAACTCATTGCAGTAACAGCCCTTGGCGTACCTGCCATTGCGGTACTTATATTTGAAATAGCACTTAATGGTTTAGCATTATTTAATCATGCAAATATACGCCTACCTAATGCCATTGAAAAACCACTGCGTTTAATATTAATGACGCAAATTTTGCATCGAATTCACCATAGCCAAGTGGTTAGTGAAACCAACTCAAACTATGGTTTTAGTGTAATTTGGTGGGATAAATTATTTGGTAGCTACAAAGATAAAGCAAAAAAAGCCGACGCAGATATAAATATTGGCTTAAAAGAATACCCAAGCCAAAAGCAAAATGCCTCGCTTTGGGGTTTATTGCTCATGCCATTTAAAAATAAGTAAACCGCGTACATTCTTGGATTAGTCCTATATTTAATAGGCTCTTATTAAAGAGTCTATTATGAATTAAGTAACACTAAAACGCCTCTTACCGTAAACTAATTGTAAATAAAATAAACAAATATGTTGACCATTTGCGTACTCCACAATATCATTTGTAAGCGCTTACAAAACACAATCTAAAATGTAAGCGCTTACAGCATGAAAAACAAAGCTCAAAAAACAATTAATCTGACAATAATCTGTTGAAACCGGGGTTCAGTTATGAACATTGAAACAACGCACATTACACGTTTACTTGCCGCTATCTCTTTAGTTACGTTAGCTGGCTGTGGTGGTGACTCTGCCACTAAATCAAATTTTGAAAATGTAGATGCCTCTGAGCCAGTATCAGATTGGCAAATGGTTTGGAGCGACGAGTTTGAAGGCTCAGCCATTGATACAAACAAATGGAACTATGAATTAAACTGCGATGGCGGTGGTAACAACGAGAAACAGTGTTACACCGACAGTGAGCAAAATGCATTTATTGCAGACGGTGTGTTAAACATTGTTGCCCTACCCGCTGAAGAGGGTGCAGAAAAACCTTACACTTCAGCGCGCTTAAATACGCGTTACAACGCCGACTTTACATATGGTCGCTTTGAAGTGCGCGCCAAACTTCCATCAGGACAAGGTAGCTGGCCAGCATTTTGGATGCTGCCAACTGATGAAATTTACGGCACTTGGCCTCGTTCTGGTGAAATAGATGTTTTAGAATCAGTAAACCTTAAAACACCAGATGAAGATGGCGGTATAGAGTCCAGTATCCACGGCACACTTCATTACGGACGCGCGTGGCCAGATAACAGCTACACAGGGCAAGAATACAAATTCCCTGAAGATACTAATCCAGCAGATGATTTCCACACGTATGCTGTTGAATGGCAAGAAGGTGAAATTCGCTGGTACGTAGACGGTTACCTTTATGCAACTCAGCGTCAATCAGAAGTGCGTACTAATGCAAGTGGTGAGGCTGTAGGCCTAAAACATCGTGGTTGGTTTGCAGAATACTTTGAACAAGGTTCTGGCGAACTTACAACGCATTGGGATAGCGCACCATTTGATAAAGACTTTCACTTATTGCTAAACCTAGCAGTAGGCGGTGACTGGCCTGAAAACGTAAATGATTTAGGTGTAGACGCTAGCGCATTTGAAAATGGCCAAACTTTTGCTATTGATTACGTACGTGTTTATCAATGTGCATCAAACCCTGAAACAGGTAAAGGCTGTGAAACTATTCGCCCAGGTTACAATAGCTTAGACGATGCGTTGCTTGAAGGCGATGCACCAATTCCTAGTCCACCTTCGACAGGCATTGCAACACCACTAACTATTTTTGGTGAATCATTTAATCCAAATTGGCCTGCATGGGATTGTTGTGGTGGTTCTACTCCCGCTATTGTTGCAGATGAAACCCAAGGTGATGTAGTTGAATTTGTAGTAGGTGCAGAACCCACTGTAATGGGCTTTATTAGCCGTGAGATTTTTATTACTGACGAAGCAGGAAAAGCCAGCCCGTTTGATGCATCTCCAATGCTGGATGAAGGTTACGTTCGCTTTAAAATGAAAGTAACAAATGCACCAGGCACAGCTGATGCAGCTTGGCTTGTAAAACTTGAAAGTAATGAAGGTTCTAGCGCAATAGAAATGCCGATTACAGACAGTGTTGAAGGCGTAAGCCCTGTTGTTGGCCAATGGCAAACTTATACATTTTTACTAAAAGATCTAGATGCTGCAGATTTAGATATCAGTGCAATTGATGTGATCATGGTGTTTCCAGCATGGGGCGCAGGTGAAGGCGCTATTTATTTAATTGACGATGTTGAGATTACTCAAGATAACTTAGGCGTATCACCTGAACTTACTATTTTTACTGATGAGAAAAATCTAGCATGGCCAATGTGGGATTGTTGTGGTGGCTCAACCCCTGTTGAAGCTATGGATGATGAAGAACATGGTCTAACTGCAGAGTTTAGCATTGGTGCAGAGCCTACTGTGATGGGCTTTAATAGCCGCACATCGTCAGGAGGCGCAGGCGAATCGTTTGACGCTAGTAGCATTTTAGATGAAGGCGTTATTCAATTTGATTTAAAAGTAACCTCTACTCCTAGCGATCCAGCTACACCGTGGTTGTTTAAAGTTGAGTCAAATGGCGGAGACTCTGCAGTAGAGCTTGAATTAACGGCAAGTGTTGAAGGCGTAGCGCCAGTTACTGGCGAGTGGCAAACATATACATTTAAATTGTCTGATCTTGCAGCTGCTGGCTTAGATGTAAGTACTATAGATGTATTAATGATTTTCCCAGCGTGGGGGGCAGGTGAAGGCTCTGTTTACCGTTTAGATAACGTTAAGATTTATAATCCAAATGCAGCGCCAGCTGCAACGGGTGAGCTTACTGTATTTAAAGATGCAGCTGCCGACCAGTGGAGTATTTGGGATTGTTGTGGTGGCTCTACACCAACAACAGAAACCGATGATGACGCGCATGGCGCAGTAGCGCAATTTAGCATTGGTTCTACTGCAACAGTAATGGGCTTTATTGCTGATGAAGACGTATCGTTTGATGCCTCTGCAATACTTGAAAATGGTGTAGTTCAATTTGATATGAAAGTTGTATCAGCCCCTTCAGATATTGACGCACAATGGCTATTTAAAATTGAATCAATTGGTACATCGAGTGCCGTAGAGCTTGCTTTATCTAGCAGTGTTGAAGGCCAAGTACCTGTAACGGGCGAATGGCAAACATACACCTTCCCTCTTCAGCAATTATTTGATGCCGGCCTAGACATTAGCGCATTAAACGTAATTATGGTTTTTCCTAGCTGGGACAGGGGCGATGGCGCGCTTTACCGTATAGATAACGTGATTATTGCAAATCCATAAAACACACACCAATAGGCGCTTAGCGCCTATTGCTACACAACAACATTTTATAAAGCAGAGCTATTATGAACACATCCAATTTTAAAAAGAGCCAACTTGCGGCTTCTGTGTCTCTCATCATTGCTGCGAGCACATTAAACACAGCTATTGCGGCAGAAGCACAAACAAGCGTTTCATCTGATGTAGAAGTTATTGAAGTAAAAGGTATTCGTGGTTCACTTATTCGTTCTATGGATATGAAACGCGACTCTTCAGGTATTGTAGATGCCATTTCGTCTGAAGAAATGGGTAAATTCCCAGATACCAACTTAGCAGAATCATTACAACGTATTACCGGCGTATCGGTGAGCCGTGCAAACGGTGAAGGTAGCCAAATTACAGTACGTGGTTTTGGCCCTGAGTTTAACTTAATAACCTTAAATGGCCGCCAAATGCCGGGCACAGGTTATACACGCTCGTATAATCTTGAAAACGTTGCCTCTGAGGGCGTAAGTGCTCTTGAAGTTTTTAAAACAGCACGTGCAGACGTGCCAAGCGGTGGCTTAGGTGCAACAGTTAATATTTCTACTGCGCGCCCTTTTCAAAAGCCGGGTCAAAACTTTTCAGCAACCGTTAAAGCAAATCACGACTCGTCAAACGAAGCTGGTGATGACGTAACACCAGAGTTTTCTACTGTTTACAGCAATACTTTTGTAGATGACACTTTTGGCTTTGGTTTTTCGTTTTCGCACCAAGAGCGTGACTTTCAAAAACAAAGTGCCAATATTCAAGGCTGGCAGGCAAACGTAGACTTACCTGAATTAGATAGCAGCAACGTCGTTGATAACCGCACAGACCCTGCAGGTAACTACTACTTCCCTAAAGACATGAATTACTCTATTGAAGATGTAGAACGTGAACGTACAAACGGACAAGTTACCTTTCAATATGCACCGGTAGATGGCTTTGTAGCAACACTTGATTACACCGCAAGTAAAGCTGTAACAGGTTCTCAAAGTATTGGTTGGGGTATTTGGAACGACTTTGGTAGCAATATTAATGGCTACGAGCTTGATGAAAATGGTACGGCTGTTTATGCTGATATTAGCGGTAACGATGCCTCGTTTACAGCCAACAAAGGCACTACAGAAGTAAAAGCGCGCTCACTTGGTTTAAACCTAGATTGGGAAATTAGCGACACGTGGCACGTAGAGCTTGATTACCACGACTCTAAAAACGAAACCGATAACGGCGCCGACAATGGGCTGGGAAGTGCCGGCCAAGTAATTTTAGGTTCTGATCAGCTAGCTAATAAAATTTATGATTACCGCACAGGCGAAGTACCCAGTGCACAAGTTAATTGGTTAAATGGCACAAGTGAATTAACGCCTGGCGAAATTGATTCAAACTTTAGTCAATTTACTCACTCACCGGGTGAATCAAACATTGAACAATTACAGCTACATACAACATGGTATAACGAAAGTTATGACATTGGTTTAGTTAAAGTTAAATTTGGCGCATCACGTACAGAACAAAACACCGGTGGTTACACCGCGTGGAGTGGTTTAGTAGGTGGTCCAGGCTTTAACCCATCATATACAGAAATATTCCCAGACGGCATGTTTACCCGTCACGATACATCGGGCCTTTTAGATCAATTTGAAGGGGGCGGCAGTGACTTACAACCTGGTTACTACTATACCTACGATTTTGACGAAGCTGTTGCGCGCCAAATTGCTTACTTAACAGCTGATGTGACAGGCGGCGATGCATACGCCGCAAATGCATATATGGATGGTATTGACAGCGAAAGCTACGTAGAAGAAATCACTAATAGCTTTTATGTTCAATCAAGCTGGGAATTTGACGTAAGTAATTACTACGTAAAAGTAAATGCAGGCCTACGCTATGAGCAAACAGATGTAACCAGTACTGTACGTCAACGCGTTGAAGATCAAGTTAATTGGATCAGCGCTTCTGAGTGGATCATGCAATACGCTGCTGGCGGCGATGATAACTTCTTAGAGCAACAAGGTGATTACGATGTTTTACTGCCTTCAATCGACGTAAGTGTTGATTTAACTGAAGACGTAGTAGCCCGCGTATCTTGGGGTAAAACAATGTCGCGTGCACCACTGGGTAATTTAGCCGGTGGCCGCAGCTTAACAGGCAGCCCAAAACCAGGTTCTCGCACAGGTAGCCAAGGTAATACAAACTTATTGCCGTTTGAATCAACAAACCTTGATTTATCACTTGAGTATTACTACGCAGAAGGCAGCTACGCATCTGTTGGTTACTTTAAAAAAGACGTTGATAACTTTATTCAAACCACCATTACGCAAACCACTATTGATGGCTTGCACGATATTTTAAACGGCCCTCGTTACTTACAAGCCGTAAGCGATATTGAATCACGTGGTGAGCAAGCAACAACCGACGCTATTTTTGCACAAATGATTGCCAGCGGTTACGGCAATGCAAATGGCGTTATTGAACCAAACAGCGACGATCCGCTAATTACATGGAATATTAGCCAGCCGCAAAACACCGACAGTAAATCGGTAGATGGTTTTGAAGTAGCTGTTCAGCACTTAATTGGTGAAACCGGTTTTGGTGTAGGTGTTAACGCGACATTTGTAGATGGCGACGTTGAATTTGATAGCGAAAGCCTTGATCAACAAGCACCACTTACAGGCTTAAGTGACTCAGCTAACTTTCAAGGTTTTTACGAAAAAGATGGCCTATCTGTTAAAATTACTTACGCATGGCGCGACTCATACCTAATTGGTGTTGGCCAAGCACAAGGTTCAGCTGATGCGCCTCCGCAATATGCTAAAGCGTATGGCCAGTGGGATATGAGCGTAAACTACGATGTAAACGAAAACGTAACTGTATTTTTTGATGGCATAAACTTAAATAATGCCACCGAAGAAGGTTACGGACGTTACGAAGAGCAATTCTTATTTGCTAATCAATACGGTCCGCGTTACTCAATTGGTGCACGTTACACGTTCTAAACTATTTCCTAGTTAGAAGGTTAAGCCGCTTGTTACAACAAGCGGCTTTTTTTATAGCGTTTTTATTTGCTCAAGCAACACATTAGTTGTCCAATCAATGCCGTTATACGCAACATCCGGCTTGTAAAAATCTCCTGCCCCTCGCGCTCTGTTTACGTATACTTTGTTAGGTACAATCACTTTCCCCAACCCTGAAGGTAAATCAGCTAAGCGTACTTCCATATACATAGAATCAGCACTGCTTGGCGCACCGAATAACGTTGTATTTTCAAAAAGCTTAAACTTATCAAGCGCATCTAAACAAGCACTGGCACACTGCGGCGGAACAATAACAAACACCTTGGTTTTAAAGTCAGTAGTTAAAGGATTTTGTGGCATATTATTTAGCGTATTAGTTTCTTGTTCTACATAAAATGGGGCATCATTTTTAAGTGATAAAGCCATACCAGCTGCTACGGTTTTAACTATTTTCAATAATTCAGGCTGATCTTTTACAATCTCTAATAAAGACACTACATGGTCGGTATTATCTTTTGATGCTCTCCACCACACTTGCGTGTTTTGAGATTTATCATTTGCTTTTTGTTCTACTACCTTTTCACCCCATAATTCTTTGGCTATTTGTGAGCTCCAATAAGATGAGCCACCTTGGTTATGACGCAAATCTAATACCACGGCTTTTGCAGTAAGTAACTTGCTACGCTGCTGTTTTATTTTTTCAAACACTTTATTGTAGGCAGCAGTTTGTTTATCGGTTGATGAAAAGCTAGGCATAGCAATCCAAGCAATGTTTTTTTCAGGCCACGTTAAATCAATGGGGAGTTCATCACCGTTATAAGCATTTTCTAAATGCCTGCTTGCTGACTTAGGCCTTACTGACCAATTGAGTACTTGTGTATAGGTATTGCCATTGGCTTTAACAAATTCGCATTCTTTTAAAGGGGTTAAAAATGGATTGCCCTCGTCAATTAGTAACCGCCAACCTTGCTGCCACCAATGCCCAGGTTGTGCAACTTCACCATGAAACTTAAATATTCTCTCACGCATTAAGGTATCAGTGCTTTGCCCATCACATTGGCTTACAACGTCGCCTTTGCTAATATTTTTGGTTTCGCTGTAATACACTTTTAGCGTGTCACCTCGCCATACAGCTCTAAAGCCCGGCCAGCGGCGCGCGGGTCTATCTACACTTGAAAACGCACCAGCGTGACCATCTTGTAAAATAGTGCTAAAGCGCGCAATTGCCGCTACATGCGCCTGCGGCCCACTCGCTTGAGCCGATAATGTAAGTGCCTCCGCTTTTGCTTGATTTAATAAATCAGGGAAAGTTGGGTTATTAACATCAAACATACCAGGATGATTTTGTGCTGTAATACTATAAGCCGCGTTAATATCGCGCTCTGTTATGCTGCGCCACTGCTCAAGTGTAGTAGGTAGAATGGGTTCTTGTGCAGCATTTATAACTGGTGATAGTAATAAAGCGCAGAGCAATACATGATTGGTTATTTTTGTTTTTATAGTCATAAAAATCCGTTTAAATGTTGTGGTATATATAATTTAAGAAGCGTGTTTTATTTAATACCGCTCAAAGGCGCACCATTTTAAAGTTTTCAATAGCTAAATTTTACTAGTTACCCACCTCACGGCGAGTTGTTATGTTTTGGCAACTTGAAACCTGCCGTGTTTAACCCAACCACAAAAAAATACAAAACTAACAACACCCTGAATTAAAATAATCCAGAACAAAGACTCCTCGAGGAAATCTGGATAGTTCAGGGTATGTATCAATGAGATTAAGCCGAACACGCTACCAAAACTAAGCAAGCCTAGTATGCTCAAAGTAGAAAAGTAGCCAATATTCTTTCTAGACACTATGCCGTAAATGGCAACGGCTACTAAACAAAGATAAATCGCTGATGAAACTATAGTTAGACCATTTAGCTCCCCGTCTACAATTTGTTCCTGAGTCAACTTAACTCCTCTCATTAGAAGAAGTAGTATTAACCAGCCAATAGTTAGATTTTTCATCATACTCTCTGTGAACGTAACGAGCCTATAAATTAACTCGTTTTTTATTTTTTATTAATAAACAAACCATAGCTGAGTTCCTATTTTGGTTCAATCTATTGCTGTACTTTTACTCAGCATATAAAAAAGAGTTTAATGTTGTTTTAATTGGCATTTTGGAAGGGATTACGGGTGTTTGAGTGCAAAATTTAGGATGGGTGTCTTTGTTATTACCAGCAACCCCAAAAGGATATGGGAAAAACCTGGCTGCGATGAGATCGCAATAAGAGAGCCTCTATATGTGTTTGCCGTAAGCTACTTGCTTAACAGCCGTATCGACAGACGAGGTAAACGAATTGGTTTAGAATTGACCGTCAATTTATAAAAACGGTCAAAAAGAACACTAATGCCTATTGACAGAGTTAAGGCTCATATGTGTTATGTGTTATGTGTTATGTGTAAAACTTTAACTGAACTTTGCCGTTTACAATGTTTAAATTACCAAACTCTCCAACAACCTGAAAGCCATTATTGGTTTTTATAAGAGTATCTATATTGCCGTAATCGAGGGAACCATCTAAATCTTTAGTAGGATTTACGGTAGTTTGTTTGGAAAGCCCTGAATACCACGTAAAATTAGTAAATTGGATTTCACATTTGCGGTAGCAAGTATATTCATTGGGCTTAGGTTTTTGATAATGTGGCGATTCAGGCCAAATACTGACCTCTACATTAAATGTAATTTCGGCCTCATTTGAACTCCAACCGAGAACAAACGAATCATTGAAATCTATATCTTTGAAAATATCCATATGCTCGACGATTTCCATTTACACATAACGCTTAAAGCAGCGGCGCATTTATGCGTCCGCTGCCTTTACTTGTTAGCACTTACATCATTGCCGTAAGCGCAGGGATAAAGGGAGCTATCAGCGTCATATGGTTCGCTGCAGCGCCAATAAATGCCTTGTATGAATCGCCTATTGAGCCAGACTTACTTTCCGTCTGCATATCTTCGACAGCAGTAATTAATGGCTCTTTGCTTTCAATATCTGAAGCTTTGATGGCAGCAAGCAGATCTTCAAAAACCTGTTCATTTATAGCAATCGATTGTTGCGCGCCCTCAGACTGGACAGCAATATTGCTGTTGCTTACATTTTGAATACTAATACTTGGCTTTTCATTATTCACGGGCAGTCCGTTCTCCAATTTGTACAAATTTGATTTCTCTAATAACAAAAGTGTTTGTTTAACAACTTCTGCTAAATTCATCTGCTCCTCAAAAGCAGTAACCATTTGATTAAATGCCCACGAATTTAGTGATAATTCGTCAAAAGCCTGTTGAGCTTCGTCAATCACATACTGCAGATCATTGTAGACCCAGGTATTTTCAAATCTTTTAATAATGCTGGTTAAAGTAGGGTATGTTGTTATGTCAAAGTTTATTGCCGCCAAAGCATCAGACATAAATAATCCCATATCTCGACCATCGGCATAGACTCTCTCTATCTTCGCCTTTTTTAACCCATCTTTAATAGGCCAAACAGTCTGCCCCCAATCTTCATTGTTTTTTAAATGAGACCACCACTTATCTTTGTTTCTATATTCCTCGCCTATAGAAAGCAATCGACTTATTAGGGGTTCTACATCATTAAGATCTCGTCTTACTTCCATTAAGTATTGCCTTGGTTAAAATTTACGGGTGCTAACAACTTTGTCTAATACATTTGTCGTTTTATAAACCGACAAATGTCCCTGTATTACAATGCATTTATCTTAGCTAGCAAATAACCACCTGTAAACAACTAGTTAACTACAAAGAAATCTCCGTTAATGCTGTAATACACCTAAATGGAGGAGAACAGTAATATCCGACAATGCATAAATCACTGCTAATTTTTAGAGCAACTTTTATAAAAAGTTAATATCGTAAAATCGTTTTTTAACGCAGGTAATGAGTTATTAAAACGCTTAGGTTTTAACATTTTGAATACAGTTGGTATTGTACCTATATATTGCAACACGTTTGAAATAGTGTTGTGAGCACTGTGAAATAAAAGGACTCTAAATAAAAAAGCGCTACAAATAGGTAGCGCTGGCATTATTACTTAATGGTTGTTTATTTAAAGCTTAGGCTCTTTATTTAAAAGAAGCCAAGCGGATCTTCGCTGTAGCTCACTAATAAATTTTTAGTTTGTTGGTAGTGATCAAGTGCCAGTTTGTGCGTTTCGCGCCCTATTCCTGATTTTTTATAACCACCGAATGCAGCATGTGCTGGGTACATGTGATAGCAGTTGGTCCACACTCGCCCTGCTTCTATTTTACGACCCATGCGATAAGCACGGTTCATGTTTCTACTCCACACCCCTGCGCCTAAGCCAAATTCTGAGCTGTTGGCAAGTTCAAGTGCTTCGGCTTCATCTTTAAAGGTCGACATAGAAATAACAGGGCCAAAAATCTCTTCTTGGAATACACGCATGTCGTTTGTACCTTTAAGCAGTGTAGGTTGTATGTAATAACCGCCGTTTAAATCGTCATTTAGCTGCTCTACGTTGCCGCCGGTGAGTACTTCAGCGCCTTCTTTTTTGCCTATGTCTATGTAACTAAGTATTTTATCAAACTGTGCTTTTGAAGCTTGAGCGCCCACCATGGTTTCGCTGTCGAGTGGGTTACCGCGTTTAATTTGTTGGGTACGTTCGAGTATGCGCTCAATAAACTGCTCGTATATATCTTCTTGAATAAACAACCTTGATGGGCACGTACACACCTCGCCTTGGTTGAAGTAAGCAAGCACGGCGCCTTCAATAGCTTTGGATAAAAACGCATCGTCTTTTTCCATTACATCATTAAAAAATATATTAGGTGATTTACCACCGAGCTCGACCGTTGAAGGAATAATATTTTCAGCAGCGCATTTCAAAATATGTGAGCCCACAGGCGTTGAACCCGTAAATGCAATTTTAGCGATACGCTTGCTTGTTGCCAGTGCTTCACCCGCTTCTTTACCAAAGCCGTTTACTATATTTAATACGCCCGCAGGGAGTAAATCGCCAATTATCTCCATTAAAACTAAAATAGAAGCTGGTGTTTGCTCAGCCGGTTTTAAAATTACACAGTTACCTGCAGCAAGTGCTGGCGCTAGTTTCCAGGCGGCCATTAAAATAGGGAAATTCCACGGAATAATTTGCCCAACCACACCTAGTGGCTCGTGAAAATGATACGCAACGGTGGTTGCGTCTATTTCACCTATAGTGCCGTCTTGCGATCGTAGGCACCCTGCAAAGTAGCGAAAGTGATCTGCCGCTAGCGGAATATCAGCAGCGAGTGTTTCACGAATTGCTTTACCGTTATCCCATGTTTCGGCAACAGCTAGTAACTCTAGGTTTTGCTCAATTCGGTCGGCTATTTTTAGCAGTATGTTACTTCGGTCGGTCACCGACGTTGTGCCCCATTGCTCTCGCACTGCATGCGCTTTGTCGAGAGCCAGCTCTATGTCGTCTTTGTCTGAACGCGGTATTTGGCAAAATACCTTACCGTTTACTGGGCTTATATTATCAAAGTATTGGCCATTTACTGGCTTCACCCACTCTCCGCCAATGTAGTTCCCGTATTGTTGTTTAAAGTTTACGAGTGCGCCATCGCTACCTGGATTTGCATATATCATGTGTGTGCTCTCTTTATTGTTGTTAGCTAAAGGTCGAACATTTATATAAAACAAAATGCTTTATATTTAATCAATGTTGATTGACATTAAACTAACAAGTACCTAAAAACTTGATTAGCTGTCCACAAAAGTTGTCTGTGAGTCCAAACTAATAAAACCTAAAGGATTGATATGCACACATCTCAGTTAAACAAAAAACGCCAACAACTTGATGTATTAATAGAAAATAAAGTCACATTCGCTGCAGATAGCAGTGAGTTGAGTATTTACGACACGTATCAAAGCGCGCAAAAGGTAGCACTGCACTCAAACGAGCTGCTGTTTTGTGCCATGCTAAGCGGCAAAAAGGTAATGCACGTAGAAAGCAGCCAATACCATAAAGTATTTTTACCACACGAGTCGTTTGTATTAGCGCCAGAGCAAGGTGTTTTAATTGATTTTCCACAAGCATCAATGCACGCCCCAACCACCTGTTTAGCCATTGAAATTAGCACAGATAAAATAACGAGCGTGGCGAATGCACTAAACATGCAGCAAAATTTTGCACACGATGGCTTATTTGAATATGTACCTCAGTTAGTGCATACCCAACATAATATTCAAACGCAGCAATTATTAGAGCGCATGGTGCATTTATTTAGTGAGCAAGGCGCACAGCGACATTACTTGATTGATTTGTCGTTGAACGAATTGATCACCCGTTTATTACAACAACAAAGCCGCGAGCTATTGCTAGCTAGCTGCGATAAGCCACGCCTTAAAACAAAAGTGAGCGATGCCCTGCTTTATATTGAAGAACACTTAAGTGAAACGCTCGACATAAATACCTTATGCAAAATAGCATGTATGAGCCGAAGTAAGTTTTATCATCAATTTAAACTCGCATTTGGCACTACCCCAGCCCTTTGGCAGCAACAGTTAAGACTAAAAAAAGCGCGTACTCAATTACTACAAGGCCATGCAATTAGCCAAGTGTGCTTTGATGTTGGATTTAATAGCGCGAGCCACTTTAGTCGCCTATTTAAACAAACCTTTGGCATTGCGCCTAAAGAATGCCGACATTAGCCCTAAAATCTTATTTTTTTACTTTGCTAACGCCCTGAATATGTTAGTTTATTAACATGTGTATTGAGTAAAGAATTGGTATGAGTAAGCAAACCCGCTGGACCCTAAAAAGTATTGCTAAAGAGTTAGGTGTGTCTAACGCGACAGTATCTAATGCGTTTAATCGCCCTGATCAGCTATCGGCTAAACGCCGAGACGATATTCTTGCAGCGTGTAAAACTTTGGGCTATTACGGGCCCAATAAGGCCGCGCAATCGTTGCGTAATGGCACATTTAATATTGTCGCTTTAGTGCTGCCCGATAGTGTGGAATACATGGTGTCGGACCCTGTGGCTAGCAGCTTTATGCGCGGTGTTACCTCGGTGCTTGAAAAAAACGGCATTAATGTTTTATTGTTTTCAGGTAATAGCGGTAACCTTAACAACGTGGTCGACTTGGTAGATGGCTTTATTTGTTATGGCCGCCCTCGTAATAACGCGTTAGTTGAGCAGTTAAAAACAGTGTCTAAACATGTAGTGACAATTGATTTTGATATTGCTCGCAATGCCTCTGTAAATATTAATAACGAGCAAGCAAGTTACGAAATTGCTAAACACGTACTGCATAATCAAAGCGATAAAGTGGCTATATTAGGGCTTAGATTACTTGATGAAAACGTATTATGCCGCGTGTATGAACACCACGAATTTGAAACCGGACAATCTATTTCGCATCAACGTTTACGTGGTTATCAACGCGCTTTAAGCGAGGCAAATATTACGGTAGCTGACGATCGTATTTGGAACATTCCTGAAAGTAGCGAGCGTTTTGCTAATATTGCTGCTAAAGAGGTTTTAAGTGCCTCCCCTCGTCCTAACGTTATTATTTGTATGAGTGATTTAATTGCGCTTGCCACAATGCGAGAAGCAATAAAACAAGGCATAAAAATAGGTGAAGAACTGCGTATTGTGGGCTTTGATGGTATTGATGAAGCAGCCCGGTTTGTGCCTCGCCTCACCACCATTCATCAAAACAGCCAAGAAAAAGGCGTTATAGCCGCCGAATTATTTATTTCTAAAGAAGAAAAAACTCAGGAAGTCAGTTACGAATTAGAGATTGGTGCGAGTAGTTAGCTTACAAACCTTGTAATAGTTTTATGTGTTAAAAAGCCAAGCTACTTAAGCTTGGCTTTTGCTTTACATGGCGTTTGTAAATTACTTTTATAACATTAAGCTAAAAATGAATTTAAGTTAATCGTTGTTTCTTCATCACCATTTACCTGCGTAATAAGTGCATGGCGTAATTTAAAATCAACAGTAAGTGAAATAGTTTGCTCATCTAGTTGCCACGATAAACAACACATACTGCCTTCACCTTGGGCGCTAAATTCACCTGCAAATGCAGGGTGTGAATTGCGAATTTTAATTAATTCAATTAAACCTTTTACTACAGGCTTATTTAAGGCTTTGTCGATTATATTTGCATCTAAATATGGGCGGTTAATATCACGGCCTACATTTGTATTTGTCAGTAATTCCATGTCGTTTTCGCAAGCAAATAGGCCGCCGTAATAAACTTGTGGTACACCTGGAGCAAAAAATTGAAGTGCACGCGACAGTAAGTAATCAAAGTCTTTAGCGCCTAATGCGTTGTAGTACGTACAGTTAACTTGATATAAGTCGACATTACTCGCCGCAGCGCCCGTAGCTTGGCGGCTTTGGTTGTTGCTGTTGGCGTGCATTGTTTCTACTAGGTTATCAATCTGCTGTGCATTTAATAGCCCTGGTTTGTCGCCCATTGGACCTGCGTCAATAATGCCAATACCGTCATGTGTATCAAGTACAGTTAAGCAATTACGTGGCGAAATTTGTAACCATTTGAGCAGTGCATCTACATCGTTGTTAAATAAGCTGTGTAAAATAAGCGGTGGTAACGCAAAGTCGTAAACCATATTTACGCGTTTTGCCACTTCTACCTGAGTTTGATAATGGCTATGAATTTCTGCAATGGTTTCCATGCCTAAATCGTTTGCTTGCTTAGATAAGTTATCTAGGTAGCCAAACGTTTCATCAAGCATAAAGCAGTTAGTGCCAGCTTGCTTAATAGCGTAACCCGCCGCATCTAAACGAATAATATTTACATTGTTAGCCGAAAATTTAGTGAGTACGTTATTTAAATACGCAACACCGGCTTCTACTTTTACGTTTATATCAATTTGGTTATCGGTAAAAGTGGTCCAGAAGTCATACGTTTTACCATCACCACATTTCATTGGGGTAAAGCAACTACCAGGACGTGGGCGGTAAATTGCTTTTTGCTCAGCTTCGCTCATACCATTTGGAAATACATCATCTTTGGTTAAAAACAAATCCCAAAATTCTGATTGCTTACCTTTAGCTAATACATCTTGAAACTGAAAAGACTGCGCCGATACATGGTTAACAATTAGGTCAGCCATTAAGTCGAGATCTTTACCTAATACTTGTATGTCTTCCCAAGTGCCTATTCTAGAATCAACTTCACTATGGTCAATAGGGTCAAAGCCAGCATCGCTGCCATCAATAGGATTGTAAAATGGCAATAAGTGCACACCACCAAATACGCCTTTTAAAGGGCCGTTTAAAAGTGTGGTTAGCGCGCCTATATTTTGGCCAGTGATTCGATCAGCATATGTGATCAATTGAACTTTATTCTTCATCATTGTGTGATTACCATGTTGAAACTTAATCGATTAAGATATATCTTTAACTAGCGAGTAAGAATTTACAAGTAATTTTTAATAATTTTACATACAAATTTCGTGTCTCACGTGATACTACAGTAAGCAACTGACTGACTTACGAAGTATTAATAGAGAATTTAACGAGGAATAAACACATGACAAAATCACACACTCACGTAAGCAGCGACCCACTGCAACAAATACGCTGGCTTACATACATGATGTTTTTTATGTTTGCCATGACCTCTGACGCAGTCGGCATGATAATCCCCGAACTTATAAAAGATTTCGGTTTGAGCATGACTCAAGCTAGTGCATTTCATTACGCTCCTATGGCACTCATTGCCTTTAGTGGATTATTTTTAGGCTTTTTAGCTGACAGCCTTGGCCGTAAAAAAACCATTATGCTAGGTCTATTAATATTTTCCGCGAGTTGTTTTTTATTTGCATTTAGCACCAGTTTTACTTTCTTTTTAGTATTGCTTTGCTGCATAGGCCTGGCCATTGGTTTATTTAAAACCGGCGCACTGGCATTGCTTGGCGATATTTCACATAGTAACGACGACCATACTAAAACTATGAACAAGGTTGAGGGCTTTTTTGGCATTGGCGCTATTGTAGGCCCTGCCCTAGTTGGTGTTTTATTAGTGCAAAACGTTAGTTGGACATACCTGTATATTACTGCGGGCGTAATGTGTTTAATCCTTGCTTTATTAGCATGGCGCGCAGACTACCCTGACGTAGTTAAAACAACTGAAAAGCCAGCCTCTTTGGCCACGACCATGAAAATGGTAAAAAACCCTTATGCACTTGGCTTTTCTTTAGCTATTGCACTTTATGTAGCGACTGAAGTGGCTATTTATGTATGGATGCCAACGCTATTAAAGGACTACACAGGCTCTTGGCCGCTCCTTGCCACTTATGCACTTACTATATTTTTTATACTACGTGCTGCAGGTCGTTTTATTGCTGTATGGTTACTAAATCGTTATAGCTGGCAAGGTGTTATGGCTTATTTAAGCTTAGGTATTGCGCTTTGTTATGTGGGTACACTTATTGGTGGCGTTGACTGGGCTGTAGGGTTACTACCTCTTTCA
Organism: Pseudoalteromonas sp. SG45-1; assembly: GCF_014164135.1. Lineage (NCBI taxonomy): Bacteria > Pseudomonadati > Pseudomonadota > Gammaproteobacteria > Alteromonadales > Pseudoalteromonadaceae > Pseudoalteromonas > Pseudoalteromonas sp. SG45-1. The sequence continues at coordinate 80,142 of NZ_JACJEP010000005.1, read as the reverse complement.
GGTTTATTTATGTCTATGGTTTATCCAACTTTAAACTCTAAAGGTATATCGTGTTTTCCTGCTGAGCGCCATGGAGCCGTAGCCGGCGTTATATTATTTTTTACCGCATTATCGGCTGCTTTAGCTCCTTTATTTATGGGTATGATCAGCGATTACTTTGGCCATGTGCGCTATGGCTTTTACTTAGCAACAGGGTTTGCCGTGATTTTATTTGTAGCTATGTTGTTCAATTATTTACGCGACCCATCAATGAGTGCTTTACAAGAAAATAACCCAACAGCTTAATAAATTTGTATCTCAATACAATAAAAAATACTTTTAAAATCAACATATGAATAATAAAAGAGCAAATTAAACACAAAATAATTTGCTTATTGTAAAATATTTGTTATTTTTACTTAATCGATTAAGTGAAAATAACAAATCCTACTGGGTTCAACACAACGAGGCGTTCACATGACAACACACAATACACCTTTATATTTAATCAGCGCTTTAGCACTTGCCGTAAGTCAAGGCGTTAACGCACAAGAAACAGACCAAGCAACACCTGAAGCATCACAAAACAAAGGTCTTGAAACAATTGTTGTAACCGGCGTACCACGTCGAACAACAATCATGGCTTCAAGCGTTTCAGTTAGTAGCGTATCACTTGAACAAGTTCAGGTGTCTACTCCTCGCTCAACAGCCGAGGCTTTTAGAATCATTCCTGGTATCCGTGCAGAATCGACAGGTGGCGAAGGTAATGCAAATATTGCTGTTCGTGGCCTGCCAGTTGCTTCAGGCGGTGCAAAATTTTTACAATTACAAGAAGATGGTTTACCTGTACTGCAATACGGTGATATCGCTTTTGGTAATTCAGATATTTTTATGCGATTAGATAACACTGTGCAAACTATCGAATCGATTCGTGGTGGCTCAGCATCTACTGCCGCAAGTAATGCACCTGGTGGCATTATTAACTTTATCTCTAAAAATGGCGAAAACGAATCTGGCAGTGTATCTACAACACTTGGCTTAGATTACGACAGCGTTCGTACAGACTTTGAATACGGCACTTACTTAACCGATAGCGTGCGTTTTCATGTTGGTGGCTTTGTTCGACAAGGCGAAGGCCCGCGCGAAACAGGTTACACGTCTAATAAAGGTGGCCAAATAAAAGCTAATCTTACTAAAGATTTCGACAACGGTTACGTTCGCCTTTATTACAAACACTTAGACGATAAGAGTGTTGGCTACCTTCCTATGCCAATGTACTCAAATGGTGACTCTATTGCTGGCTTTGATGCGCAATCAGACACACCTCACTCAGCGTTATTTACTAAAACAGTACGTTTAAATGGTGAAAACCAAATCAGTAGCGGCGATATTCGCGATGGTATGAATCCAAAGGTTGACTCTGTTGGTTTTGAAGCTGTATTTGATTTAGATAACGATTGGCGTATCGAAAACCGTTTTCGTAAATCATCAATAAGCGGCAACTTTAACTCGCTTATTCCTGCAGAGGTTGGCAGCGCATCATCTATTGCACAGAGCATTGGTGGTGTAGGCGCAACACTCAGTAACGCAAACACGGGCGCTGCATTTAACGACGACCTTGCTATGCGAATTCATACGTTTGACGTAACAATGAACGACTTCGATTCATTAGTTAACGACTTTAAACTAACTAAATCGTTTGATGATGACACCAGCATTACCTTTGGTTATTACGCGTCAACACAAAACATTGCTATGTCGTGGTTATGGAATTCATACCTTATGGAGCTTAAAGGCGACAATGCTGCATTATTAAATGTTACTGCAGCTGACGGTACTGAATTTTCAGAAAATGGTTTATATGCATATGGCACACCTTACTGGGGAAACTGTTGCCAACGTGATTACGACACAGAGTACGACACCCGTGCACCATACGTTGCATTCTCTACTAAATTAGGCGACGTAAGCATTGATGCAAGTGCCCGTTACGACAGTGGCGAAGCTCGCGGTAACTATGCAGGTGCCGTAACATCAACTGTAGATATGAACCGCGACGGAGAAATATCAATCCCTGAGCAAAACGTTGCAGGTATTGATATTGCCAACGCCAGCCCAGTAAACTATGACTGGAACTATTCTTCTTATTCAATTGGTGCTAATTATCAAATTGACCCAAGCCTTGCTACGTTTGCACGTATTAGTAAAGGTGGGCGTGCAAATGCTGACCGTCTTTTATTTGGTAAAGTACGCGCCGACGGCTCTGTTGCAAAAGAAGACGCTGTTGATGAAGTAAACCAGTTTGAGTTTGGTGTTAAAAAGCGCTTTGATTCATTATCAGTGTTTGCTACTGCGTTTTTTGCCGAAACTGAAGAGCAAAATTTTGAAGCAACATCACAAACGTTTTTTGACCGTGAATACGAAGCAAAAGGGATTGAAATAGAATCTACTTACTTTATTGATGCATGGGATTTTCGCGGTAATTTAACTTGGACCGATGCAGAAATAGCAAAAGATGCGCTTAACCCAGATGTTGTAGGTAATACACCACGTCGTCAAGCCGATTTAATTTACTCATTAATGGCACGTTACAACTATGAAAAAGGCGCTGCAGGGGTAAGTTTCATTGGTACTACCGATGCATACGCTCAAGATAATAACGATCTACAATTTGACGGCTACACACAGGTAAATGGCTTTGTAAGCTATGACTTATCTGAAAACCTTAATATTGCGCTTAATGTGAATAACCTCTTCGATACAGTAGGTATTACAGAAGCAGAAGAAGGTTCAGTACCTGAAAATAACATTATTCGTGCCCGTACTATTAACGGCCGCACAACGTCGGTAACTTTAAAATACGCTTTTAACTAAATGTGTGTATTGCGCTGCGGTGAGTAGTCACTGTAGCGCCTTTTAAAGTATGAATAAATAACACCCTTCACGTTTTTTAGCCTAGCCTTGCTAGGCTTTTTAGGATATTCCAAATGACTAAACTCCTGTGCTTAGGCGAGCTATTAATTGATATGCTGCCACAAGATGCTAATAACTCAGCCTATTTACCTATACCAGGTGGCGCGCCTGCCAATGTAGCTGTTGGCTACGCAAAACTCGGCGCAGAGGCTGCATTTTGTGGTGGTAAAGGGGACGATCATTTTGCCAATCAATTAAGTAATGCATTAGCGCAATACAATGTAAATACAGACTATTTATTTACCATTCCAGGCTCACAAACCGCCATGGTTATAGTAAGCCTTGATGAAACCGGCGAGCGTAGTTTTGGCTTTTATCGCCATAACACAGCCGATGTACTATTAACGCAGGCGCATTTAGCGCATATAAATTGGCAAGAAATAAGCACACTACACTTTTGTTCAAACACATTAACCGAATCAGCAATTGCCAACACAACGGTTAAAGCGCTAGAACTTGCAAAAGCGAATAATAAGCTCGTCAGTTTTGATGTGAATTTACGCTACAGCTTGTGGGAAAACACAAACGATATAGCAAGCAATGTAAAAGCCTGTTACACCTATTGTGACATAGTAAAACTCTCGCGTGACGAACTTAATTTTTTAGCTCAGCATAGCGATACAACGAGCGATGATTACATTCAAATGCTATTAAATACCGGAGTAAAACTGGTGTTTTTAACCGATGGACCAGAGCCTGCCACGGTTTACCACAGCGCATTTACACTTAACGAATCGGCACCAAAAATAAACGCCGTAGATACAACAAGCGCAGGTGATGCATTTATAGCGGGGGTTTTATACTACTTAAATAACTTAGGAAGTGATTTACCACTAGCAGATAAACTAAATGATAAAGCGAGCGTAAAAGGCGCCCTGCACTTCGCTCTTAAATGTGGCTCTAAAGCGTGTTTAGCTAAAGGGGCATTTCCGGCATTACCTGTGCTGGCTGATGTACTTTAATAGACCTAATGTTTTTTAAGTTCAAATATATGCAGTAACGCGTAGTTACTGCATAGCATCAAACACCATTTTACTATCCACTATTTGTTCAAAGTGCGTTATTTTTTGATTTTTAAGCTGCCAAATATGCGCGACCCTAGCTTGCATTTTTTTACCCGTTTTAATATAAGTACCAGAGTACGTGCCATACACTACAACAGTATCATCTTGGGATAAGTAGTTTTGTGGCGTAAACGTGTAGTTATACCACTCGCTTGCAAGCTTTTGAAAAACATGTTCAGTAATGTCATTCATACCATGGTATGTACCAGCATAAGCAAAACCGTCAGCCTCTTTCCAAGTAATAGTATCACTTGCATGAGCAACTAAATTTTGCCCATTCTCTTGTGATGTTTTGCCTTCATACGTACTTTTAATTATGTCTATGTTGTTCATTTTTGCACACCCTTGCACTATAAAAAGGAAGCTCAATAAAGCTGTAATATAAACAGCTTTATTATTTAGAAATTTCATCACACTATACTAGCGCAACTGATTGCTGTAAGTAGGTAACCCACTGCTCAGTTTTTCCATAATAATGGGCTATATCGGCTTTTTGCCACTTACCTGTGTTAAATTCAAATGCTGCACTAGGAAAGCCTTGCCCATGAATATCGTGCAATAAGCCTCGGCTTTGTGCTATATGTTGATCTGTTGCACCGCCTTCTAGCGCATTAAAGTGGGTTTCAAATAAGGCCTTGTTTAAACCCAGCTCCAATGCAATATCAGTCAGTACATGCAGCTGCATAATGTTTTTACCCTGAGCATAATAAGCATGTTGAATACTATTAAGCATTTCCCCACCTGATATACCAAGCTCTTGCGCTGCCAATATAGCGGTAATAGCCGGAGCCGAGTTGAGTATAATATCGTTGGTTTTTAAAAGCCCATCAGTATAGTTACTACCAAATACCTGACCGGTTTTCTTCGCTATGACACTGTCGTTTTTAAGTGCAAATTCACGCCATGCAGGAGTCACAGGTTTGACATTATCACCTGTTAGCATACCTCCACTGTGTACTTTTACAATTAAACCATCAATATTTTCAGCAGCGGTGATCAAGGGCACGCTGCCGTAAGTCCAACCACATAAAGGGTCAACAATTATATGTAACGTTACGTTTTTCATTAATATTTCCTATCTAAATAATTGCTTAACGCAAGGGCACTTAGTGCCATTGCATCTCACCCATAACCACTTTTGAGCCCAACTCTAAAATGCTTCTTGCACCTAAATCAGGGTAAGCTTGAGTCATTATCTCTACAAATTCAGTTGAGTTTTTTGCATTTTTTGCAGCGCTATCCGCTTTATTTAAGTATCCTTTCATGAATGACACACCAGAAAGGTCTTGTTTACTGCCCTGTAAAAAATGACCTGGAATAACAGTCTGTGGTTTTAAATTCTCGATGTTATCTAATGTTGACTGCCAAGTTTGACGCTCTGCAGCAGTGCTCGAATCGGCCAACCACACATGCATTTGATCAAATACTACAACCCCACCCAGCACTGTTTTTATAGAAGGGATCCAAAGGTAAGTATGCTTTGGATCATGCTGTAAATTTTTAATAATAATTTCTTTCCCATCTATAGTTAGGCTATTAGATAGCATTACTTCTGGCAAAATAAGTTCTTTAGGTGCATTGCTCTTTAAAATAGGCCCCCAATAATTTAACTTTCCTTGCATTGAGCGCTTAATATTCTCTACTGTTGATTTAGTCGCTAATAACTTTGCTTTTGGAAAAGCAGCTTTAATTACATCTAAACCAAAGTAAAAATCAGGGTCGCTGTGACTAATATAAACAGCTGTTAATGTTTTACCGCTCGCTTTTATTTTTTCAACCAATGCTTGTGCATCATTACGCTGAAATTGGGCATCCACTAATAACACTTCGTTATCACCACTTATAATGCTTGATGAAACAGCAAAAATACTTTTGTCTTGTGGGTTATATACATCAACAACTAATTCACTTTGCGCTAATACCGGTTGCATTAATGTGCTTGCTAATAAAGCTGTTGCTGCTAATACGTGTTTAACTTTTTTCATTCTCAGTAGCCTGTTTGTTATTTCGTTAAGATGAGGCTATTGTATGTTGCAATTTAAGAATGAAAAACTAGGCAGAATGCAACTATCTGTTGCATAAATCGAACATATAGGCAAAGTGAATGGATAGAATTATTGCAGCTGATGTATTTATAAAAATTGTAGAGCAGAAAAGTCTAGCCGGTGCTGCCCGTGCTTTAGATATGTCTAGATCTATGGTTACACGGTATTTGAATCAAATGGAAAAGTGGGCAAATACCCAACTACTCCATCGGTCAACAAGAAAAATAACACTCACGTCAGAGGGTGAAAAAGTACTTAATCATAGCCGAGAGCTCATTGCCATCGCCCAAAACATCAGTGCGCCAATAGAAAGTAATAACAGATTAAACGGGCAAATTAGGTTGTCGTGCTCGCCTTTTTTAGCACATGATGTACTACCAGATATGTTGCAACAATTCTTGCACGCTCATCCCGAAGTCAGTATTGATGTACAAATTAGTAATCACGTTACAAATTTGGTAGAAGAGCGAATAGATTTAGCAATTAGAATTACCAATGACTTAGATCCTAATATAATTGCTCGCCCACTTGGGAAATGCCATTCAGTATTATGTGCAAGCCCAGAATATTTAGAAAAAAACTCTAAGCCTATAACTACGGATGATTTGAGTCGTCATAACTGTTTAAACTATTCACGGTTTGAAAAAAGTATGTGGCATTTTTCACACCCTGAAAAACCCGTATCTGTAGCGATTGCTGGTAACTTCAGTGCTAATGATTCGAGCTTACTGTTAAAAGCTGCTCTTAATAATCAAGGAATAACTCTACAACCTAAGTTTGCTGCGCAGAAATATATAAATAATGGAACGTTAATACATTTACTACCACACCTTAAACCACAAACTTTGAACATATACGGTATTTACCGCTCTAGGAAACATCAGTCACTTGCACTTCGTTCATTTATTGATAGCTTAGTAACGTATTTTGATAAAATTGATACTTAACAATAAGCGAAAACTATTAAACGTTCGCTATAAGTCCTTTATTTAAGAGTTGAAATAGCGCTTTGTAAGCGCTATTTTTTGAAAGAAGGGATTTATTATTCGTCTAGCCAATCTATGGCTGCGGTAGCATTTTCAAAGTATTGAACCTCACCCGATATAAACCAGTTACCTATTTTGGCCATTCGAGCTTGCCACTCTTTATTACCGTAAATAGCTACTTTTTTAAATTCTTTAGAGTGCTTAACACCTAACTTGAGGTCGTCCCACGCTGCGCGTAATTCCCAACCTTCAAGCTCGCTACCATCTATTAAGGCGTTTACAACTGGGTGCTTAACTTCGCCGAGAGCTGAATTTATCATTGGGGTAATTATTTTGTAGTCGTCGTGAGTAAGCGTACCAACGGCTTTAAGTTTTAAAAAAAACTCTCTTCCTGCACGTTCAAGACCAATCGATAAACCATGTGTTGTGTGTACCATTACTGCTCTCCTTAAATAGGCTGAGTGGTAAAAGTACACCTTCTAAAATTAATTAGTCCTGAACTAAATCAATAAATAGTCCTGAACTAAATCAATAAATAGTTCTGAGCTAGATCATTAAATAGTCTCAAATAAACGACTCAATTACGCATTTTGTACGCGAGATATCTGGTTTTCTACATCAGTTAAATGGCCCGTTTTAAGCCATACTTTTGCACCATTACTTCCCGCTTTAACGTTAACAGAGCTATTAATAGGCACTCTTAACCAACTGTTTTTTACAAGGGTATCGGCTTGCTCATCAAATGAGCCTTCAAGTACTAGCAGCTCAGCTCCGCCTTTTGCGCTTATAACCATGCAGGCGTTGGGCTTAAAGTCCAACAAGCTTACGTCTTCAAAATCGTCTTTGTATAAAGGGGTTACGGCTACATTTTTAAAACTAGGGTGCGCCGTACTTTGCATCAAGTCCGTTTGTAAACGCACGTGGGTTCGATCATCTGGCTGAAACTGCCATAACTTTACAAATATAACGCAGCCATTTTCAGACCCCGGTTTGTGCTTTGATTGCGGTGGGTTACGGATATAAGAACCTGCCGCAAAGTCACCATGTTCATCTTGAAATACACCTTCAAGCACAACAAACTCTTCACCGCCTGTATGTACATGTGGCGAAAATTCACTCCCAGGTGCATAACGAACAATGGTCGTTGCGCGAGCAACTTCGTCGCCCACTCTATCGAGCGCTCGCCTATCAACGCCCGCCATTGGCGATGCAACCCACGGAAGTGATTCGCTATGTACCACAACTCGTTTACTAAAATCGGCAGCAATTTTCATATTTGGCTCCTAACCGTAACTCCACTTAAATTTTAAACTAACAACCTAATTAAGCCGCAACACTTGGGCGTTTTGCTACTTTTTCTTGCCATGCAACTAAATGGGTTAACTCATTCGGGATTGCTATTTGTGCAAATCCAGCAAATACCAGACCAGCATACAATGTAATATCAGCAATACTAAACTGCTCGCCGCCAACAAACGCCGATTGCGCTAGTACATCATTAAAATAGCTAAACCCTTGGCGTGCTTTTTCGCCTTGTTTTTCACCCCAAGCCACATTTTGATACGTTTCAAGCTCTGGACCTAAGCCATCAGTTGCATGATGAAAGTAAGTTGCCACAGCGTCAAGCACCATAGATTCTGCGCGTTTTTGCATCATGTTAATTACTGCACGCTCTTTTGCGGTTTCACCCATTAAAGATGGGCCTTCAAATGCGGTATCAATATACTCAGTAATAGCGGTACTTTCTGATATAAACGTGCCGTCATCTAGCTCTAATACGGGTACACCTGCTAATGGATTTTTAGCTAAAAAGGCTTTTGTTCTGTGTTCACCATTTAATAAATCAACAGGTACAAACTCAACATTTGCAGTGGCATTTTTTTCAGCTAAAGCGATACGAACACGAAGTGGATTTGGAAAGTTTTCTACATCATAAATTTTCATAGCAATCTCTATCTTTATTGTTTAAAAGTGAGTCAATGGCAGAACCTACCTATCGATAGGTAATTTATAATATTAAACTAAATTTAAGTCAACGTTTAAATTTTTCTGATTTATGGGATTTAACTTAATTCATAATAAAATTATGGAGTTGCTTAAAAGTAAAAACACTTGTAAATAACTACCTACTGGTCGATAATTTTGCTGTACCAATTGCATTAAATAAGTGATCTATTATTGCGCTAGGAAAATAGCGCAATAACGAGGCGAAAATCATGACATCTAGTTATTCTGTATGAATAATTTTTAACGCAGTTAGTGTGTTATTTAATGCGATACAATGATCATGTTTTTAATAAAACTGGTGTTACTGCAGATAGGAAATATTAAAAATGAGTAAAAAAGAAGCTTTATTAAAAGCAGCTGAAAACAAGGTGCGCCTTGGCGGATACAGTAATTTTAGTTTTAGAGAGCTCGCCTGCGAAGTCGGCATTAAAAGCGCCAGTGTGCACTATCACTTTCCGACTAAGGCCGATTTAGGTGCTGAGCTTGCTCATCAATATACTAATTCTTTTTTAGCTGCGTTAGGCGAGCCAAGCGAGCTTAAAGCAAGCGGTAAAAATCCTATTGATGTGTACACTCAACTTTTTAGACGTGCATTAGTAACCGATAAAAAAATGTGTTTATGTGGGTTACTAGGAGCCGAAAGCGATAGCCTTCCAGATAAAGTACGCCTTGAAGTAAAACGCTTTTTTAATCAAAACCTAACATGGCTTAGCGCTGCACACTTAACTAATGGTGAGCCTAACCCCGCTCAAGCAGCTATTCAAACAGTGAGCCTGCTTGAGGGCGCTATGATGATAAGCAAAACGCTCGACGATAATAGTTACTTTGAACTTGCAACTCAGTAATACCTAAATTTAGTACACAAAAAAAGCGAGCTATTGATTATCAATAGCTCGCTTTTATAATGCTTGAAATAACTTATGTGATTATTAAACCGCTGTTGGTTTAACTTTATGCTTAGAGTGCACAATTGCTAAAACAATTAAGCCAATCACTGTTACTACAGCGCCAATAGGTTTACCTAAATCGCTTGATAAGTTAAGACCAATTGCTGCAGTGCCAATATAAGAAACCGTTACCGCTGTTGCTATAACAGCAGGAACACTGGCAATCCAATGGAATGTACCACGGTCAAACAAGTACTTAGTAGCAAGCCATAATACGCTTGTAGAAAGCAGCATGTTTGAAAATGCAAAGTAGCGCCAAATTAATGAGAAATCGAGCTTCGTCATAAAGTACGCTATAGCAAGTATAGGCACCGCCACTAGTAAGCGATTACGTAAGCTTTGTGGAATATTAAACGCATCAACAACAGTTAAACGTAATGAGCGGAACGCTGTATCACCAGAAGTAATTGGGAATACGGCTACTGCAATAATTGCCATTATACCGCCAAATACGCCTAAGTAACTGTTAGCTACATGGTTAACAACTAAGCCTGGACCACCTTGGTCAAGCAATGCTTTTAAGCCTGCGTAACCATCTGGGAACGCTGCAATACCAGCAAGTGCCCATACACAACCTACAATACCTTCACACATCATAGCGCCGTAATAAACTGGACGTACGTATTTTTCGTTAGTTAAACAGCGCGCAATAATAGGCGCTTGAGTAGAGTGAAAACCACTAATAGCACCACAGGTAATTGTTATAAATAACAATGGCCATGTTGGTAATCCATCTGGGTTTGGCTCTAAAAAGTCATGTGCGTGATCAGCTTCAAAGTAAGCTAAAAAGTCACTTGGTACAGGTAAGTGCGGCGCATTAATAAGTAATGAAATAGCAATTGCCACTGTCATTACAATCATTAGCGCACCAAAAATTGGGTAAAACTTAGTGATAATTTTATCAATTGGTAGCAAGGTCGCTAAAAAGTAATACGCTAAAATAGCAAGTACCCAAAAGGTGTTGTTTGCCAGTATTGTACCTTCAAAAAAATCAAGGTTACTTAGCAAACCTGCAGGGCTCATAATAAATACTACACCTACAAAAAACAGTAGCATGGCAGTAAATACAAGCATAAAGCCTTTAAATACGACGTTGTAATAATGGCCTGCGATTTCTGGTAGGCTTTTACCGTCTTCTTTTATACTCATTACACCTGAGAAGAAGTCGTGTACAGCGCCACCTAAAACATTACCAAGTACAATCCATACTAGTGCAACTGGTCCGTATAAAGCACCTAAAATTGGGCCAAATATTGGACCTACGCCAGCAATGTTTAAAAACTGAATTAAAAATGCTCGTACAGGGTGAATAGCTACGTAATCAACACCTTCGCTAAAGCGTTTTTGTGGTGTGTCAGCAGTTGAATCCAAACCGGCTTGTTTTTCAACAAATGGGCTGTAAAACTTATAGCCCAGTATTAAAATAGTGAGGCAGATAAAAAAGATGATCATAAAGCACGTTTCTCTTTTTGTATTTTAGTTATAGAGCGCATTGTGTGTCGCCCCGCCTTTTCAATCCGTGAATAATCGACGAACGATAACAAAGCTTTAACCCTCAAACAATAAGACGTTTAGCTAATACAATAATCGATATAAGCCACTATTTACGCAACCTGCGCACTTAACACTCACTTATCGCCTATGTCTTATTTTAGGCACAAAAAAAGCGGTTAAACTTTTACGTATAACCGCTTTCACACACAATGTTTTTTTAAAGTGGGTTCATAAACTCACTAATTTGTTGATGCGTTAAAGTAGGTGTTGCACCAGAACTTTCGGCGACCATTGCTCCAACGGCACATGCAAAGTCAACGGCATATTGCGCGTCGTCGTTGCTACAAAGCTGATAAATTAACGAACCAAAAAACGAATCCCCTGCGCCAACAGTGTCAATTACGCTAATTAAATAACCTGAATTATAAAAATTTTCGCCTTTGATTGTTAATAAAGCACCGTGGCTACCTTTAGTTACACATAAGTAATCGGTATTTGTTTGCTGTGCTATAAACGCTAAATTTTGTTCAAGCGAATGAAACTTACAACCCATCGCTTTTGCTATTTCGTATAGCTCTTCATCGTTTAATTTAATAAAGTCTGCTTTATTCATTAAATCTACAAGTGTTTCTAGCTTGTAATGCGGTGCACGTAGGTTTACGTCAAATACTTTAAAGTTTGCTACATCAACGAGTTGATTTAACGTTGCTAAAGACGCTTCGCTTCGCCCAATTAGGCTGCCAAATACAAATACATCGCTACTTTTAACTTTACTAAGTAACTCATCGGTAAGCGCTATATTATCCCACGCAGTATCTGCCACTATTTCATAACTTGCAGAGCCACCACTGTCGAGCGTTACCTCAACCGTGCTAGTTTTTTTATCACTATTGATAGCAATGTATTCGCAGCTTACGCCTTTGCTAGTAATTTCGCCTAGTAGCTCAGCGCCTAACTCGTCGTTACCAACAGCGCTGATCATGTCGGCTTTAATGCCAAGTGAGTTAATACGCACACACATGTTAAGTGGCGCGCCACCTAAGCGTTTACCTGAATCAAAACAATCCCACAGTACTTCGCCAAAACAGCTAACACTTACGTTTTCGCCTGATTTATGATTAATTAAAATGCTCATAATTAGTTACTCTTTTGATCAAGTACAGCCTGCATAATGGCTTTAATTTTACTATTAGGTGCATACAACGCAGCAATCGACTTTTTATATTCAGCAGTAAACGTTTCGTTATGCTCAAGCTTACCAAACAAGCTCGTTAACTTTAAAAATGCAATCGGGCTAGTTTGAGTCTCTTGCGCGTAAGAATTAAGCTCTTTGTGCATAGCATCTTGAATTTCAAGTTGCTCGCCGTTTTCACTTAAACCTTTATCGCTGTACAAACACCAAGTAGCAATAACAAGCGTTGCCAGTGATACATCTCGACCTTGTACTAGGTTTTCGTTAATTGTGGCAATTAAAAACTTAGGCAGTTTAGCTGAGCTTTCACTACAGATACGCGCTAGGCTGTCTTTAATATTAGGATTAGCAAAACGCTCTATTAACGTATCTTTGTAGCTTTCAAGGTCAATGCCTTCAAGTGGTTCAAGATTTGGGGTTACTTCTTTATCCATAAAAGCACGTAGGTATGTGGCAAATAATTCATCCGATACCGTTTCGTCAATAGTGCCGTAGCCATGGATTGAACCTAATAAACCAAGTACAGAATGCCCTGCATTAAGTAAACGTATTTTCATGGTTTCATAAGGCGTTACATCAGTAACAAACTGAGCACCAACAACATCCCAATTTGGACGAGAGTCACTAAATGTGTCCTCTATTACCCATTGTGTAAACGACTCACAGGTAATTGGCCACTCGTCGCTAACACCATATGCATCAACCACGTAATCAATATCACTCTTTTTAGATACCGGTGTAATACGGTCAACCATCGCATTTGGAAACGATACGTTTTGCTCAATCCACTCACTTAGGTCTTTGTCTTGCTCTGTAGCAAAGGCTAAAAGCATTTTGCGTGTTACGTTACCGTTGTGCTGAATGTTATCGCACGACTGTACTGTAAACGCGCCTAGGCCTTGCTCTTTACGAAGTTTTAACGCAGCAGTAATGTAGCCGAACGCTGTAATTGGGTCGTTCGGGTTATTAATGTCGTTAATAATATCTGGATTACTGTAATCAAACTCGCCCGTTGCAGGGTTAAAGTTGTAACCGCCTTCGGTAATAGTAAGCGACACAATTTTAGTATCGCTGCGCGCTAGCTTATTAATTACCGCTTGTTTGTCCTCTGGAGCAAACAAAAAGTCGATCATTGAGCCAATTACTTTGTTATCTATTGTACCGTCTGGGTGTCTAACAGTAAGCGTGTAAAGGTAATCTTGCTGCTTTAAAATATCACGCAGACCACGGTTACCCTCTAAAAGACCAACACCGCATATACCCCATTGCTCAGAGCCCGGAGTTTTTAAAAGCTCGTTAACATACACTGCTTGGTGAGCACGATGAAAACCGCCCACACCAATATGTACAATACCGGCTTTAACTGCGCTACGGTCGTAGGTTGGTGTATCAACATGGCTTGGTAATTGAGCCAAGCTCTGTTGGTTTAGCCCTGTAACTAGAGCGTCAGTGTGTTGGTATTGTGTCATGGTGTGACCTTACTAAACAAAGATAAAATATAAATTACGATACTGTATTACGATGCTGTGTTGAGTACTTTATGGCGTTTTAACGACCAGTACGCAGTAACAAAATAAATAACAGTACAAATAAAACAGGCTATTTCGAATTGCGATTTATTAGCGCTGTACATACTCATAGTTTCACTGAAAAACATCACTTGGCTGGCAAATATAAAAATAATAACCAACGAAACAGTAGAAACCGCGTTAAGTACTTTGGTAAATACAGAGCTGTCAATTACTGGCTTTGGAATGTCTTTAGCCTCAGCTGCTTGATATTCTTTAATATCACGTTGCTCTTGCTTTTCTGCTGCAATCTCTTGTGTGTAATCGTCACCAGCGCCGTATTTTTTAGCTAAAAGCGTGTAAACAGCAATGGTGAAAATCCATGTAGGAATAAATAAGTAGTAAAACGACATTACATCAATTGCGTTTAAGCCAAAGCCAAACACAAGTGCTAACGCCCAAGATGCTATAGCCGGTACGCTGCGGGTAATATTTTTATATTTAGCCCAGTAACGTGTTAGGCCAATTTTAGGAAATAACACATGCTCAGCAAACACAATGCCGCCTACTGGTACAACTAATAAGCCTGCGTAAGTAAGTAGCGGAAGCATTTGAGAAAATACAAACGGGAAACATGCAATAATTACGGTTACAACACCTACAATAGCGGTGGTGCGTTCACGTGATTGATTAACAAATATAGATTGCGCTGCAAGGCCTGCACGGTAAAGGTTTGCGTTAGCTGTAGTCCAACCGGCAATAATTACAATAACAAAGCCAGTCCAACCTAATGCATGGTATGCAACATCGCCCGGATCAAGTGATGAAATAGTTGTTTTAAGTAATACCGCAACACCTGCGCCCATAATACCGGCAGAGATCCACGCTAAGTAATGACCAAAAAACATGCCCACACCAGAAAACAAACCATAGCTTTTGCGTTTAGCAAATCTAAAAATAGCCATGTCGATTAAACCAAAGTGAGTTATTGAGTTAGCAGCCCATGCAAAGCCAATCACTTCTAATAGGCCAATGCCCTTTTCACCATCGGCATTGGTGCCCGTCCATATGGAGGAGTCGCCTATGGTCATAAAGTCGCTAAAGCTAGTTAAAGAGGTAGAACCTAATACGTGATTTGAAAGCTCAGGGAATAACGCAAACGAGCCTGCAATAAATATAACAAATAGCCACGGCGCACACAGCTTTGAAAAGTCAGCAACCGTAGAAAAGCCATACATCGCAACAAATACAACAATGGAGCCAACAGCTAAAACAATGGCTACAAACCAAAAGCTATTTGGATACCAATCAAGTTGCGCAGGTATATCAAACAAAAACCGCACGGCGGTGGAGGATACCGTGATCATCGCGGCCGATATAACACTAAAAATAACCACGTTAGCCCAGTTATAGAGCTTGGTCATTGAGTTACCAGCAATTTTGTTTAAGTAGTTATATAAACTTAAGCGGGTTTCTACTGCAATGGGTGCAGTAATCAGCCACCAAGAACACATTGCTAACAGGTTGCCTATTAATAAACCCAGTAGAATGTCGATGGTTGAAGCGCCTAATGCAACAAACGTTGCACCAATAACAAATTCAGTAGCCGCAACATGTTCGCCGGCGTATAGCCCTGCAAAATGCTTCCAGCCGTGAAGCTTATTATTAGCAACAGGAAGTTGCTCTTCGTTTACATCTTTAAATGTTTGTGTGTGTGGACTCGTTGCCATGGTATTTCCTATTGTTAACAGCAAAGCATTTAATACCAATCTGCATAACTATTTGAATAATTTAACGAGTTAAATTACCCCATAACGTCGTTAAAAATTTTATATTTAGAACAACTAGATATAAAAATTTTTGCCTAGTTACAGTGCAATTTTCTTATCGTTAAATAAACCCCATATTCAAGCAGATTGGTATAGTACCTAAATACTTTGCCTTTTATAATTTGGCTTATAAACGCATGATCTTTTGCCATGTTTTGTTTTATTTTTAGTAAAGCAAAACCATCTACATTTATATTTTGCGTTTGCTTGCCTGTCAGTGTGTAAGGCGAGCAAATCGCGTTTAAAACTTTGTTTATTTAAAAAGCTGCGTGTTTACTGCTTTTTAAGTGCAGGGTATGCACTAAAAAAATCTTGCCAATGCGTTAAATGATCAACATTTGGGTAAGCACTGTGTACATGATTAACAGAGCCTTGCATATGTTGCCCACCGCTGTAATGCAGTACTTGCATATTGGCGTCAATTCCTGCATTTACGCCGGCTTTACTGTCTTCAATTACTAAGCAATGCTCTGGCTTTACACCCATTTGCTTAGCTGCATGTAAAAATAAATCAGGCGCCGGTTTACCACGCTTAACTTCGCTGCTGGTAAAAACCGTATCGCTAAAGTACTTACTTAAACTCACTACGCTCAACGCTTTTGCGGTGCGTGCTGGGCTACTGCTTGTAGCTATACAAATAGGCACAGCTAAATTGTTAAGTACGTCTTCTATACCATCAGTCGTGGTTAGTCCGGTTTCAAATTCGTTTAATAGTGCCTCGCGGTAGTCACCTTCAAAGCTTTCAGGAAGAGTGACATTAAATGCATCCGCTATTTTTTGGCTTACTGTTTTAAAGTTGCAGCCTAAAAAGTGTTGCTGTACATAAGCGCGGTCAATCTCAACGCCTTTTTCAACAAGCATATTAATGAGTACTTGTGCGCTTAAAATTTCGCTATCAATAACAACGCCATCACAATCAAATATCACTAGCTCAATATTAGTATTCATCTTGTCACCTTATTAACACTGTTTGGTTTAGCTAATTTAAGTATAACGAGTTAAGCGCGATTAATATTGTGCAACTTTTTAGTGCAACTCATCAATGAGCATAAGCTCACTGGTTGAGCATATTCCCTTTATTGTGCGAATATGTCAACACACTGTAAGTATAAAACGCACCAGCTTGGTGAAAATACCGCCAGATAAAACTAAAAACCTTTGTATTTAATAAATTTTATAAAAGCATATTGCGACTAAGGTCGTAGTAAAAAAATTACATTAATGTAAAAAGTGTATCTGCAAATTCATCTCATCTGTTTTACAAATCACATCAATCTAATTAATCAGTTTTACCGAAGTTAATAAAATTAATACTATCGTTAACAGATTAACAGCCTGCACCACTGCCGGCACTTTTAAATAGATGAGGTCGACAATGAATACTCAAATAAACAAAACAAAATTAACACTAACTGCACTGGCACTTGCAATGGCATTACCGGCAAGCGCAGCAACAACTCTTACTAAAGATAACGGCGCAGCTGTTGGCGACAACCAAAATTCAATTACTGCTGGCGAACGTGGCAGTGTATTACTAGAAGACGTGCAACTAATTCAAAAACTGCAACGCTTTGCACGTGAGCGTATTCCTGAGCGTGTTGTGCATGCTCGTGGTACCGGCGCACACGGTGTGTTTGTAGCATCAAAAGAGCTAGACGATTTAACAATTGCAGCACCGTTTGCACAAGCTGGTAAAGAAACAGACGTATTTGTTCGTTTTTCATCGGTAATTCACTCAAAAGGCAGCCCAGAAACACTGCGTGACCCACGTGGCTTTGCAACTAAGTTTTACACAGACCAAGGTAACTGGGATTTAGTAGGTAACAACTTACCGGTGTTCTTTATTCGCGATGCGATTAAATTTCCAGACATGGTTCACTCTTTAAAACCATCTCCGGTTGATAATATTCAAGATCCTAACCGCGTATTTGACTTTTTCTCGCACGAACCAGGTTCTACACAAATGCTAACGTGGGTTTACAGCGACTACGGTACACCAGCAAGTCTTCGTAAAATGGACGGTTGGGGTGTACATGCATACAAAATGATTAACAAATCGGGCGATGTTAAATACGTTAAGTTTCATTGGGTAAGCCAACAAGGTATTGATAACCTTGACGCAAAAGAAGTAGCTAAAGTGCAAAGCCAAGACTTCCAACACTTAACACGCGACCTTTACAGCGAAATTGGCAAAGGCAATTTCCCTAAATGGGATCTGTACATTAAAACGCTTGATCCATCGCAGCTTGATGACTTTGATTACAACCCGTTAGATGCAACAAAAATGTGGTTAGACATTAAAGAAACTAAAGTAGGAACAATGACCCTAAACCGTATGCCAACTAACTTCTTCCAATCTACGGAACAAGTAGCAATGGCACCGGCAAACATTATTCCAGGTATTGAGCCATCAGAAGACAGACTATTACAAGGTCGTATGTTTTCTTACGCTGATACACAAATGTACCGCCTAGGTGCTAACCACCAGCAACTGCCAATTAACCGTGCAAAAGTTGAAGTGGTTAACTACAACCAAGACGGCGCAATGAATATTGGTAACACTACAAGCAATGTGAACTACCAGCCAAGCCAAGAAAACGTAGCTGAAAACCCAATTGCACGTAGAAGTAACACAGAGCTAAAAGGCTTTGTACAACAAGCTGCGATTAAAAAGCAGCAAAACTTCGCGCAAGCTGGTGTTATATACCGTGGTTTTAGCAAGCAAGAACGTACAAACCTAATTAATAACCTAGCAGGCGATTTAGGCAAAGTGCAAAACAGCAGTGTTAAACACAAAATGCTTAGCCACTTTTACAAAGCTGATAGTGAGTACGGTACACGCTTAACTAAAGCTGTAAACGGCGACCTTAAAATGGTTAAACAACTAGCCGCTAACTTATAGGCAACTAGTTAAAAGCAATTAGTCCCAACTAAATAGCTATTTAAACCACAATCATGAGGAAGGAATAAACCCTTCCTCTTTTATAAGAGACAATTGTTATGCGTAATTTATTAATTATAGTCGCTCTATTTCTGAGCTTTACCAGTAGCGTTTACGCTCAAAATACATCAGATACACAAACACCCAGTACTCAATCTGAAACCCAACATTCTGCAAAAACTCAATACGATAGTTTATTTGCTTATTACTTTGCCGCAGCACGCACAAACGACACAGCTGTAATAGAGCAATTTGTAGATGCCGGTATTCCTATCGACAGCTACAACAATAAAGGCTACACCGCGTTAATGATTGCTACTTACCATGGTAATAAAAACACGGTTAACACACTTTTACACTTAGGCGCTAATGCCTGTTTAGAAGATAACCGAGGCAACACAGCGCTAATGGCCGCTATTTTTAGAGGTGAATTTAGTATAGCTAAAACACTCGTATCACTTGATTGCGACAACGCACATCAAAACAAAGCCGGTCAAACAGCAGAGCAATTTGCACAAACATTTGGTCAACAAAAAGTTATAGAGTTACTAGCGCAGGTAAATAATGCAAAATAATCTGCACGCAACAAAAAGCCCTAAAATAATAGGGCTTATTTTTAATAAAATTAGTCTTATGTTGCAGACGCTATTTGAGGTTGTTTAGGCTTTTCTCGCGTTACAAAGTAGCAAATTAGCGAGCCCACTGTTACCAGTACAACCCCCTGCCAAAACGAAGCACTCAGCGTAATAGATAAATACAACGCCGAAATAATAGTAGAAAACACCGGTGTAAAGTACGAAAGTGTTCCCAAAAGCATTAAGTTACCGCCAATAATAGCTTGATTCCACAGTGCATAACCGCTCCCCACTACTACACCAGCTAATAGCAACGTTATGCTTGAGCCCAGTGAAAACGTTAATGGTGCTTCATTACTAAGACCATATTGCGCCCACAAACTCATTGCCGTGACAGTAAAAAATAACGTAATAGCATTTTTACCATTACTCAGCTTTTGCGTAACTACGCAATAAATAGCCCATATAAACGCTGCAGCTAATGCCATTAAATAAGTAGCAGGATTATCAGCAAAGTTAGTAACAAGCGTATCGACCGACATTTTTTGATCGCCCGTAATACACCAAGCAACGCCTAAAAAAGCAATGATCATGCTTGGGTAAACCCAGTAACTTACTTTTTTACGACCAATAATAATAGAGAGCAATATAGTCAGCGTGGGCCATAAATAATTAATAACCGCCATTTCCATTGCCTGATGACGGCTGTTTGCCATACCAATAGAAAGCGCCAAGCAAATTTCGTACGATACAAATAATAAAGTACCTATTCCCAAGTAACGTTTCGAAAAACCACTAAACTTGGGCACTCCCATAACCAAAATTAAAAATATCGCACTGACAGAATACATAGCCGCCGCACCACCAATGGGGCTAAACAACTCAGAAATATCCCGTAGTAATGCAACTAAGCAACTCCACAGTAATATGGCCGCGACTCCATAAAGCGTGTATTTATTTTTGCTTATAAAATCCATTTGCCAATCCAAAAGTACTACTCGTAAATTTGAAACTAAACTAACAGTAATTATTTAATTAAACAATAAGGGTCTGTTGTTCTTTCAAGGTTGAATTTGCAGCAGTCTGTTTAGTATTTAGGCAAGGCAGAGCCTATATAGTGTGGTTATCGCCCATTAATGGGCGATAACGTAGCATTAATGCCAAACAGGCGCTGCCCAAAGGGTTCTTCCTAGGGGCTACTTACTCTTTGTTGCTCGGTTTTTACTTAGCCCACTAGGTTACAAATCTCGCGCCGCGATTAAATAGCCCCTAGTTTGAACAAATTTTAATCCGCAAAGATCAACAGACCCTAAAGTTAATAGCTTAAACCTCTCATTTGTTTTTAGCATTCACCCTTTTTAGTAATTGACCTTTTGGTCAGTAAAGCTACAATCAATCAATACGTTAAACACGCAAACTTTATAATGACCACACAAATAAAGCCAAATAAAAAAGAAGTCACACGCGAGAAAAACCAAAAACTAATTTTAGATGCCGCCGAGCAATTGTTTTCGCAATTAGGTTACGACGGAGCAAGTATGAGCATGGTTGCTAAAGAAGCGCAGGTGCCAAAAGCTAATATTTTGTATTACTTTAAAAGTAAGGATGGTCTGTACGAGTCTGTGATTGACCGCATAATAGCTAATTGGAACTTAGGGCTCGATAACGTCACAATTAACGACGATCCAGCTACCGTGCTTTATAACTATATTAAAAGCAAAGTAATACTGGCCGTAAATCAGCCAATGCAATCTCGCTTATTTGCCAGTGAAATACTGCGCGGCGCCCCTTATTTACAAAACTACTTTAGAACCAATACCCGCCCTTGGGTTAAACAAAAGGTTGATGTACTTCAAGCATGGATGGACGCAGATAAAATGGATAAGGTTGATCCCTACCATTTGCTCTTTACTATTTGGTCTACCACACAATATTACGCCGACTTTCAGGCTGAGGTTTTACTCGTAATGAACAAATTAGAGTACGACGAAACCGATGTGGCACAAATTACGCAATCAATTGCCCACATAATTTTAAAAGGTATTGGTCTTAAAATACCTGAGCAAAGTGAGACTTAACCCATGACACCCTTTACTACACCCGATTTGTTTGACGATCATCGCGATAACGTGCAAGTAGCAGACAGCGGCCTTTACCACTTTGGTAAAAAAACCACGTTTTATGGCAAAGTAGTTACCGTTACCTGCCCAGAAGACAACTCTTTTGCCGCCGATATATTGCATGAAAATGGTGAAGGTAAAGTATTGGTTATAAACGGGTTTGCGAGCAAACGCTTTGCGTTTATAGGCGATATTATGGCTGAGCGTGCCTTAAGTAATGGCTGGGAAGGCGTAATAATAAATGGCTGTTGCCGAGATATAGAAATACTTGCCACGATGAACTTACCTGTAATGGCGCTAGGCTCTACACCGCGTAGTACCTTAAAGCGCGGCTTTGGTGATAAAAACCAAGCTATTACCATGCTTAGCACCACCATAGAACCTAACGATTGGGTTTACGCCGATATTAATGGTTTAATCATCAGTAAAACGCCCCTTATTTAGCACTCAAAACCATATAAATAGAGACCAACTTGGTGCACCTACGCACCAAGTTGGTTTGTTTTAGCTCATTTTAATCTCACTATTTCTACAGCCCACATTTGCAAATCTCATACAATCCAACAAAACCTGACCAGTTGGACAGGATTTTAATTTATGGCATTCCTCTTGCTTAGTCTAAGTACTATAAAATCAAAACTACCGATTAAAAAGCGGAGCTTTAGCAATTGCATTAAATAAGTGATCTATTATAACGCGAAGAAAATGACGCAGTGAGTGCGCTATTTAATCCGATAAAATGATCATGATTTAATAAAATTGGTATTCATAATAATAATAACCAGCCCGCTTTTTAATCACTCTTAACTTAATAAGTAAGTACTTGGTCAGTTTTATAATAATGAGCTGCAAATGAGTGATAAAAAAAACAACAAAGGTATATTTTGCAATCACGGTCCTACCCTGTGGCAAACAAGCCAGTCTGGAGTGCTTGCAAACAATCGCTTAGCTGTAAAAGATGTATTTGCAGTAAAGGGCGAGCGTAACAGCGCAGGCAACCCACACTGGTTTAAAACAGCTAAACCGGCTCAAAATACGGCAAGCTCGGTTAATAAGCTCATGACCGCTGGTTGTAACTTTATAGGCTTTACCCATACTGACGAGCTGGCTTATAGCTTAGAGGGTAATAATATACATTATGGCGCTGCGCAAAATCCTAAATTAAAAGGGCATGCTTGCGGTGGTTCGAGTATGGGGTCTGCTGCTGCAGTTGCTGCTAACTTAGCTGATATTGGCTTAGGCACCGACACCGGCGGCTCAATTAGAATACCCGCCAGCTATTGTGGTTTATATGGCATAAGGCCAAGCCATAACGTGATTGAAAAAGACGGCCTAATACCGTTGGCTCCGCCTTTTGATACCATAGGTTGGCTTACCCAAAGCGCCGAGCTATTAAGCGATGTAGGTAATGTACTGCTACCAAATCAAACTATTAATAACGTTGATACCTTAGTTATTTGCGAGCCGTTATTTGAACTCGTTGACCCTGTTTTACAAGCCCCACTTAAACAATTGCTTGAAAAAACCAAGCCTAATTTTAAGCACCATAAAGAATTTGAACTACCTAACAGCAGCTTATTAAATGAACTTGCTGATAGTTTTAGAGTACTGCAAGGGCGAGCAATCGCAAAAACGCATAAAGACTGGCTTCAATTGCCGGGGCAACTTCCCCAGTTTGCTCCAGCAATTGCGGCACGTTTTAATATGGCGCTTGCCCTAACTGTTCAAGAAGAACAAGAAGCACTAAAAGTACAAACCCAATGGCAAACACTAATAGCTAAAAACCTAAATACAAACAGCTGTTTATTTTTGCCAACCACCCCCACAACCGCACCTAAATTAGGCGCCGACACAAGCGCCTTACGCATGCAAATTATTACGCTTTCGGCAATTGCAGGGCTTAGTGGCTCAGCGCAAGTGCATTTACCGCTGGCTGATTTAGCAAATGATCATCCGTATGGTTTTTCATTAATGATGAGCCACGGTAACGATAAAAGCCTACTTGCTTGCGTTAAGCACCTAGCTGCACACTTTAAACAGGACACACCGGCATGACCACACACAACATTGCATTTACCGCGTCTCATTTTTCGGCAACAGAGGCGGGTATAAATATACTAAAACAAGGCGGTACAGCTACCGAGGCTATGGTAGCGGCTGCCGCTGCTATTAGCGTTGTATATCCACATATGAACTCAATTGGTGGCGACAGCTTTTGGCTTATCGATAACCCAAACCAAAAAACGCCTACCGCTATTGACGCCTGCGGCCGTGCAGCAACTAATACAACGCCCTATAACTCGCTCGCGCAAATACCAGAGCGCGGCGGGTTAAGCGCACTGACTCAAGCGGGTACAATTCGCGGTTGGCAAAAGGCGCTTGAACTAGATGAGCACGCAGCACTACCACTGTCACAAATTTTAGCACCCGCCATTGCACTTGCGCGCGAGGGCTTTACAGTTACAAAAAGCTTGCAAGCAGGCTGCGAAAAACTAGCCACTGCTAACAATACCAATGAGGCGTTTAAAAGCCTCTACATACCCAATGGCAAGCCCTTGCAAGCAGGTCAACATTTTAAAAACCCTAAACTTGCAGCAACGTTTGAATACCTAGCAAAACATGGCTTAAACGCATTTTATGAAGGCGCACTTGCCAACTCATTTGCCGCCGACTTAGCAAAAGCAGGCAGCTCAATTACCGCAGGTGACATTGCAAATACTAAAGCCGAGGTAGTTACTGCGCTAAATGCAAACCTCAGTGGTATTGATTGCTACAACTTACCCGCGCCAACACAGGGCGTGCATTCACTACAAATAATTGGTGCCGTAAATAAGTTAAAGCATTTAGCTAAAACCGATGCCGACTGGACACATTTAATTGTTGAGGCAACTAAACAAAGCTTTACCCATCGCCCTACCCTTTGGGCTGACCCTGAAGCATTAGGAGACGATTATAAAAACGCACTAACCGATAATCGCTTAAGCGAACTTGCTAACAATATTGATATGGCCAAAGCCAAAAAATGGCCATTTAACGCAGAGCCTGGCGATACTGTGTGGATGGCAGCCAGAGATAAAAACGGGCAATTAGTCAGCTTTATTCAAAGCATTTACTGGGAATTTGGCAGCGGAATATTAATGAGTGAAGGCGGCTTTGTGTGGAATAACCGTGGTTTAAGCTTTAGTTTAAACAATCAAGATACCAACGCCCTTGCTCCAAATAAAAAGCCCGCTCATACACTTAACCCAGCACTGGCAAAGTTTAGCGATGGTCGTCGACTTGCTTACGGAACAATGGGCGGTGAAGGGCAGCCACAAACTCAAGCCGCTGTTTTTGCAGGCTACGCGTGGCGAAATAAATCTATAAAACAAGCAATTAGCGACCCTCGTTGGTTACTTGGACGAACATGGGGCGATACGAGTACAAATTTAAAAATTGAAAAAGAGTTAGTTTTTCATATAGAACATGAATTAAATCAACGTGACCACGATTGGGTAAGCGTTGATAATAATAACGAAATGATGGGGCACGCTGGGGCTATTTTAGATACACCTACAAGCCTTGAAGCTGCAACAGATCCCCGTTCAGATGGACGTGCAACAGTAACTACAGCAGGAACACAATGTCAGAAATAATAAATCAATGGCCAATTATAGTAGCCTTAATAGCAACCGGTATTTTTGCCGGTATTTTAGCAGGACTTTTTGGTGTAGGCGGCGGTATTGTTATCGTCCCTGTGCTGTATTTTTTACTGCAAGGTTTTGGCGTAAGCCCAGAGTCGGCAATGATGATAGCCACCGCTACATCACTTGCAACCATAGTACCTACTTCGCTTTCATCTATTCGCTCGCATCATAGCAAAGGGAATATTGACCTTGCGCTAATAAAATACTGGGCACCATTTATTTTAGTTATGGCCGTTGTAGGCAGCTACTTAGCGCACTCAATACGCGGTAATGCACTGGTACTTATGTTTGCCTGTATTGCTATTTTAGTCAGTTTAAACATGCTATTTAGAGCCGGCGCACCCGCGCTTGTAAAACAACTGCCAGGAAAATTTGGTCAAGGGGTTATGGCAAGTATTGTAGGTGGTTTGTCGGTAATGATTGGCATAGGTGGCGGCACTATTGGCGTACCTATGCTAAACGCATTTAATGTACGCGCCCATGTTGCAGTAGGTACTGCGGCCGTTTTTGGTTTATTGATTGCACTACCTGGCGTTATTACCTTATTAAGTATTGGCACAACGCCAACCGATGCTCCCCTAGGTACGTGGGGGTTGGTTAACCTCCCTGCCTTTTTTCTTATTATTCCGTTGACTATTTTATTTGCGCCTATTGGCGTAAAAATTGGTAGCAAGCTGGATCAAAAACAACTAAAACGCGCCTTTGCCGTTGTCTTAATGATAACCGGCATACGCATGCTTATTCAGACTCTGGGAGCCTAAAATATGTTTAATAACACGCAAGTTCAAACCTTAAACCCACCACAGCGTTTATTAATGGGACCAGGCCCAATTAATGCCGACCCTCGTGTTTTACGTGCTATGTCGGCGCAGCTTATAGGCCAATACGACCCAGTAATGACCGGTTTTATGAACGAAACCATGGCACGTTACCGCGAAATTTTTAAAACCAAAAACGAATGGACCATGCTAATAGATGGCACATCGCGCGCGGGTATTGAAGCCGTATTATGCTCAATTTTACGCCCGGGCGATAAAGTACTTGTGCCAATTATGGGGCGCTTTGGCCACCTACTTGCTGAAATAGCAGAACGCGTTGGCGCAAAGGTGCACACAATAGAAGTACCGTGGGGCGAAGTGTTTACGCCAGAACAAATCGAAAAAGCCATTGTTGATGTAAAACCCCATGTACTTGCTATGGTACAAGGCGATACATCCACCACCATGAACCAACCTCTTGAGCATATTGGCGATATTTGCCAAAAGCACGATGTACTATTTTATTGTGATGCTACCGCATCTATTGTGGGTAACGAACTTCCTGCCGATGAATGGAAACTCGATGCACTTTCGGTTGGCCTGCAAAAATGTTTAGGCGGTCCTTCTGGGTCTGCGCCATTAACACTAAGCGATAAATGCGCCGATTGGATCCAAAAACGCAAAAAGGTAGAGGCAGGTATTCGCACGGCCGATCATACCGATGGCACAGAGCCCTTTGTGCGCTCTAACTATTTTGATTTAGGCATGATCATGAATTACTGGGGAGAAGAGCGCCTCAACCATCATACCGAAGCCACCAGCATGCTGTACTGCGCCTCAGAATGCGCCCGCATAGTAATTGAAGAAGGCGTAGATAACTGCGTAGCGCGCCACAAATTACATGGCGATGCCATGCTAACGGGTATTCAAGCGCTCGGCTTAAATGTATTTGGTGATTTAACACATAAAATGAACAACGTACTGGGTGTGTATATACCCGAGGGCATTAATGCCGATCACGTACGCGGACAAATGTTAACCGATTTTGGAATAGAAATTGGCACCTCGTTTGGACCACTTCATGGCAAAATTTGGCGTATTGGCACCATGGGTTACAACGCCCGTAAAGATGCCGTATTACAAACATTGGCAAGCCTAGATGCCTGCTTACATGCCAACGGCTATAAAGGCCCTAAAGGCGAAGCCGCTATTGCCGCCCTTGCCCATTATAAATAAAAAAAGGATTTAGCATGACGATTGAATGCCCACAACACAGCCCTTTATTAGATAAAGAACTTGCTGATGAATACGCAACACGCGCTTTATCTCGCTGTAAAACCCTCAGCGCACTATCGCAAATGCAAGGCGGTATTCACCGCGTGTACTTATCAAAAGAGCACAAAGAGTGTAACGCCGTTACTGCATCGTGGATGGTTGAGGCAGGCATGCAATCGTGGCAAGACGAAGTGGGCAACCTTTGGGGGCGACTAAAATCATCAAACCCACATGCTAAACGTTTAATTATAGGATCGCACCTCGACACAGTACCAAACGCAGGTGCGTTTGATGGTATTTTAGGTGTACTGCTGGGGATAGAAATTGCAGCGCTTGCACATAAGTTAAAGCTCGACCTGCCCTTTCATTTAGATGTAGTGGGCTTTTGCGATGAAGAAGGCACCCGCTTTGCCACAACTTTAATTGGCTCAAAAGCCCTCGCTAACGAATTTGACCCACAGTGGCTAAACATTGAAGACACAAACGGCATAACTATGCGCCAAGCCATGCTCGACTTTGGTTTAAACCCCAACGACTATGCAAAGGCCGCACTAAACAAAAACGAATTACTAGGTTACTGGGAAACTCATATTGAACAAGGTCCTGTACTCGAATCGGTTAATCAGGCGTTAGGCGTTGTAACTGCAATCGCAGGAGCAAAGCGCGCCATGCTTACCCTAACAGGCCAAAGCGGTCATGCGGGTACAACCCCAATGAACTTGAGGCAGGATTCACTAGCAGGCTGCGCTGAATTAGTAACCGAAATTGAAAAACTAGCAAGTAATGCTAAAAATGGCGAAGTTGCCACCGTAGGGCAAATACAGTCTCGCCCTGGGGCTACAAACGTGATTGCAGGCAAAACAACCATAAGCCTAGACGCACGCGCACAAAGCGACACCGATCTCGCTAACTTACTAAGCGTCATACAAAACAGCGCTCAATCTATAGCAAGCAAACGCAATTTAACGCTTGATTGGCAATGGACGCATGCCGCCGATGCCGTAGCGTGCGACACCACTATTCAGCATTTGTTTTCAAGCGCATGTAAACTCAATAACCAAGCATCGCCTTCACTTGCCTCAGGCGCAGGGCACGATGCAATGGCAATCGCTCCAATTTGCCCCGTTGGCATGTTGTTTATACGCAGCCCTGGCGGTATAAGCCATCACCCAGCAGAAGCGGTTATCGACAGCGATGTAACAAAGGCACTCAGTGTAATGTACAGCGCGCTTTTACTTTATGTGAAAGAGTGTGAGTGATTTAAGGTAATCGAGTAAACCAAGTATATTAACTTGGTATGCTTAGGGGCTTAAACCTCAAAGTCATTTGGAGGTTATTACTGAAGGCAGGTAAATGCAGGAATATACGTTATTTAAAGTAGCTTTATCGGGCTGCCCTTTGCTCTTTTAGGCTAAGGCGTTTATGTGAGCTATATACATGTTGAATGTTTGTACCATTAACCAAATATGCATCCATTTCGACGGTAATTAAACCCGATAATGGCTTGATTTCTAGAACACCCAACTCACCTAAATTTGCAGATAGTAAAGTATTATTTCTAATAGCTAACAAAGTTTTGTCAGTATCTCGTAAGTCACCATTCACATATAATTTAGCACCACTAAACCAAGTGTTAATTATTTTAACTTTGATTGACTTAACAGTAAATTCAAAGGATTTTCTCATCAGATCTCCATACCCAGAAATGTAATTATTATACTTTATGTTTTTATGTGCTTGGCGAACAAGCACTTTCTTTTAATACCCGTTTAGTCGATGCTGGGTAATTTTTTAGTGCAGCCAAAGGGCGAATTGGCCGCTGAACCAAATTACCTGAGCAGTTTGGGCACACGTTATTTAATAACGTTTGAGCACAGCCAGAACAAAATGTGCATTCAAATGAACAAATAAAAGCCTCTGTGGACTGTGCAGGTAGATTCTTATCACAACATTCACAATTAGGTCTTAAATCTAGCATTTAGAGCTCCCTTTTATCCACCCAATGCTGAGTAAATATCTATTACCTTTTATAACTTTTGATACCTGATGCTCACTTACATCAGGGCGGAATAGCTTAACCCGCTTTGTTTCAAATATCGGATTACTGCAAATAAACTCACCACCCAAATCTGCTTTTTTAAGCACTATATTCAACCGATAGTGTTTACCAGATTCAACTTTGTCTGTGTGCGGTGCTATTTCACTTCCTTGTGGGAATTTAAGCAAATATGTATCAAATTTAATTGGCCACGTAGCACCACAAATCAACATTTTATCGTAGCCTGATTTTTGTCGGCCTCGCTCCCAACAAAATAATTTACTCAAAAAAAACATACAATCCCTCGAAACAGCTAATAAGCTGCAGGTTAACTCATTTTTTTATATTTATTGATAAACAAACCATAGCCGAGTTCATATTTTGATTCAATCGATTACTGTATTTTACGTGGGATATAAAAGGGAGTTTTAATGGTGTTTTGATTGGCGTTTTAAAAGACATTATGGTGGCTATAATTGACAGAAAATCAAAATATAGCCACCCGTTTTACTTTAATGCTTATTGAAGGGCTTATTTAATCGTTACCTTTGCATCACTTACCCATGTTTCAGTTATAGCTTCTTTATTTTTATCAACTAAATACGCGCGTATGTTCACCGGATTGTTGTTAGCTTGTTTGTAGTCAAACGCTAATCGCCATTGGTTTGTACCAACTACCGGATAAACCCCAATAGGTTCTAGTATTTCACCGTTGCTGGCTTCAACAATCGGCTTTATACCACTTTTGTTATCTAATCCTTTAAATGCTGGACCTTCAAAATCAATCACCATTTTGTTAACGCCTTTAGGAATAGGCTGGCCGGGAATTCCGCCTAAGCCTTGGCGAGTATTTACAACGCTTGCAAGCGTTTTTGATTTTGGATCGAGTGGACGCCATTCAATATCATAAGAAAAGGTAAACTCGTCGCCTTTGCGCGCCTCTTTTTCGGGCACCCAGTAGGCAACAATATTGTCGAACGTTTCATCTTTTGTAGGAATTTCGATTAACTGTACTGCGCCTTTGCCCCAATCGTCAGTAGGTTTTATCCACGCTGATGAACGCTTATTGTAAAATACGCCGTCGTCCTGGTAGTTATTAAAGTCACGGTCTCTTTGGATTAAGCCAAACCCTTTTGGGTTCTCATCAATAAAACTATTGGTCGACACCGACTGAGGATTATTTAATGGGCGCCAAACGTATTGACCCGATCCTGTGTGAATCGCCAGGCCATCGCTATCGTGAATTTCTGGGCGCCAATCTTTAGCTTCTGTTTTATCTTTTTGTGAGTACCAATACATACTGGTTAACGGTGCTACGCCTAAGCGTTCAACATCGGCGCGCATATACAAATTTGCCGTTACAGAGGTAATATGGCCTTTGGCTTCTTTGTTATCTTTGCTTAAACCAAATCGATAAGCACCAGTGATAGAAGGCCCTTCAAGCAATGCCCAAACAGACACACTTTCACCTTTTTTCTCTGCGGGGCCAATCCAAAATGCAGAAAAGCGCGGAAATTCTTCTGGCTGATTCATGCCCGTATTAATCGCGATACCTCGGGCCGAGAGTCCATATTGCCCCTCTGGGCCGTCGGTACGAAAATAAGACGCGCCTAAAAAAGATATCCAATCGGGTTTCATATCTGGGCGCATTATTCTAAAGCCTGCAAATCCAAACCCTTCTGGGAGATCGTGAGCTGGGCTGTCATCAGGCATATCAAAAACGTCATTACTAAAAGGTACATTTTGAACCTGATTTTTATCATCTCTGATGTAAATACTTACTGGCTCAGGAAAATATCGGCCAGGGTAAAATAATTGTACGGGCGCCTTTTTTCCACTTGGGTATAAGGTTTCATCTTCTTTAAAGCGTATTTTCCAGTGTTCGTCATACGTAATTTTATCGATTAACTCCGGCGCTGGCACCTTAGTTGGCGTATAGGGCTTTTCGGCTGAGGCTTTTGCTAGGGCTTTTAAGTCTTCGAATGAAAACTCCGTTTTATCTACTGCTTCTGTCGCGTAAGACGACATCGAAGTGCTAAAAATAATTGCGATAAATAACTTTAATTTCATAAAAAGAATATCCAATAAATTGAGTCAAATAAAAATGGGAACGCTGCACGAACGTATGTTTAACTTAAAATTCTGTATGGATATTACGTGACGTAATATGAACTAGCGTTTACTAAAGTATTGTTATTTGATTCTTAGTTAATTTGTTTTTGGGGCTGCGCGTTTGATGATATCGCTGAAGTAAAAATAAGTGGGGATAGCGCAATTTATGGGACGAAGCCGTCAAGAGGTATGGATATATTTAGGTTTTAGTTGCCCACTATTCCAAGGCAAATATTTGTAGAGTGGCTGGTTTTTCTATTCGTTGTAGTTACATAGTTGATTTGGGCTAAAGCGTATAATAAGCAGTAAAAAGTGAAGGGTAAGCCTATATAGAACTCTGGTATTTAAATCGATAAGGATTACATTTAAGTGTTGAAAAACAAAGAGGCTCACCACTTTTAAAATTTGCAATTAATAGCTAAATTTGACTAGTCGTCCACCTCAGGGCGTGTTGTTACGTGTTTGATACGCTCTTCCAGGAACCGGCCCTTTGCAACTGATTCATTTTTTAAAAAGTTAACCATAAAATGATAATCAGGGTGTGTTTTTAAACTACGACTAACAAAATACACGTTAGTTGTATTAATAGAGAATGTTTCTCTAATACCCGCTCCTGGATTTTTGCCTGCTAACAGGCTTAGTTTTAGACCAGGAATGTTAAACACTATATGTTGATAGCCATCATGATTTTTAATAGTTGGAAAGCCCATTGATGGTGTATCTACTATTTGATTATCAACATATACAGCTAGATAAGTATTTGCAGGAAGTTCAGTATTTCCTAATAGGTAATCTGAAAAAGCAATCATGCTTTCTTCACGAATTGAATTCTTTGTATCAGGAATACCGAACCCACTCCAATCTGTTGCAGACAACCTCCAAGCAATGCTTACAGCAAAGTACATGAAATTAAACGCTATTTCTTCGCTTGGTGGAAAATACCATATTTCATCTTTTACATGAGACAACGTTTTAAACTTTTTTATCTTTGTAGCTAGTTTAAAACCGTTAGGACGAGCCATAAAAGATATTACTTTATCTTCCCCATTTTTGGAGAATTTCAATTCACAACGCTCACAAAGTAAATACTTTTTAGCTTGCTTGTCAGTATAGGCTGCTGATTTATTAGAACCATTAATCACAACAATGTTTTTTCCGTGTTCAGGGAAACCTTTACTAATTGATCGGTAAACAGCTTTAGGCATAAAGTGACTATCTTTAAGCTTCGCTGATTTCGTACACAATGCACAGATTCCGTTCACCAAACCTCCTAAACGTATAACAACTTATTGAACAACACTTTGAGAGTTATAACGCCCCAAAACGGCGTATATTACAGTGTTCAATAATTCCACTAAACAACTTCAGTGTAAACAAGTAATTAAATATGTTACAAAAAACCCTTTGTAATTTTTTCACCAAAACGGTGTTTAATAATGTTATTGGACAAAACAAAAATAGAGCTTTATTTATGTAGCTACCTTTAGACCATAATTAACAAACGGACGGATACTAAGGGCTAGTTAAGGCTTATTGAGGCTTATTGAGGCTTACTTATACTGGTTTAGCATTTTTATACGCTTAATAGTTGGCGTTTAGACTTGTTCGGTGGAAAAACTCGAGTAAAGAATAAAAGAAAGTAATAGGAAAATTTTGGTTTTATGTATTTAGCACGTATAAGCTAAAACATTGGTTAGATAAGCGAGCCTTAACATATTAATGATGCAGGCTCGCTGAGGTTTTTATGATAAAAACGAATGAGTGAGGTGCTTACTTTACATCAAAGTTCACGTGGTCAAAGTATGGGTTTTTCTCACGCGCTTTAAGTACGCTGATTGTAGCTAGCACAATGAGTTGCAGCTCGCTATTTACGTTAAGAACTATGCATTCGTCTTTATTAGCATTGCGTTTTGTGTCAGTTGCTACGCCACATACACCATCACCATTTTTTAATATAAGCTCAATGCTTAAATGGTACATACAGGCAATTTCGATGTAATCGTATTGATTGCAACTGATCATAACGTCCTCTTTATATATTATTTAGTCGGTTTAAAAATCATTAAAAAAGCAATAACAACAAGGTTGGCTATATACCAAAGATCTTTAATTACAAACTGCCCTAAGCGCTCCAATAAAGTGGAAGAACTAAATGCACCGGTTGCGGTAATTAAAAATGTTTGGGTCATCATAAATACGCTTAAACACGCTAAGCCACTTACAATAATTAGCTTTTTATTATTTAAAAATAGCCCTAAGCCCAATAACACAGCAAATAATACATCAAACCCGCCAATTATGTTAGACGCGCCTTGTACGCTAAATACCGTGTATAACCACGACATAAACGGTGAGGTTTCTACTAAACTTACAATGCCTTTTGCTTCAAACTCATAAAACTTCATGCCGCCAATCCACAACAAAACCATTGCAACCGGTATAAAATTTAAAAGTACGTGTTGTTTGTCGGTAAGTTTGTCTTTATAAAATAAAAACAAATATAAAGGCACTACAGCAAAGTATTTAATTATGCCCTGCCCGCTACCAATGATTGGAAAGCCGCCTAGTTGCACCATCCAACGGTTGCTGGCAAATAAGGTAAGTAATGCAACCAAACTTATAATTGCTGCAAGTAAAAGTGCTGGCGTAGGTTTCATTAGTTTAAAACGAGCGAGCACGGTGGCAAATGCTAAAGCGATCATAAATGAGCCACTAATTAAACCTAACGCAGATACAGACATTAGCGAATCAACGCCGTAAAAACTAAACGTAGCCGTTAACGTATTAGGGTTTGCCCCTAACGCAAACGATAAGCCAAGTAACAAAAAGCTACTCGCTAATAAAAAAGTAATCACGTTGTTGGTTAGTTTTAAGTTCATTGTATTTCCAAGTATTCGTTGAGGTTTACAAAGACCTTACGAACCTATAAAACAATTCAAGTTAACTCTTAAATAATAAGAGTTGATTAAGCACAACGTAAGCTCTCATCGGGTAACTTAATCAATCACTTTAGTTTATAGTTTATTTCCTCTTTATTAATAAAATTAAATAAGTTTAATTTTCATATGATGTGCGTCATCTTTTTTATTATTAAATGAAGTAGAATAACGTTGCCTTTTCAATACACTGAATGCATGCATTTCTAAAACTTAGGGACATTTTTAATGAAAGGTAGTGATATTCGAGTTACCTCTGGACTGATTTCTATAGCCATTGTTTTATTACTTTGGTTTGCTGTACCGCCTCCGCAAGGTGTTAACGAAAACGCATGGCATTTGCTCGCTTTATTTATTGGTACTGTAGTTGCCATTATTGGTAAAGCAATGCCTATCGGCGCCATTGCTATTTTAGCTATTACCTCTGTTGCATTAACGGGCGTAACTAATGACAGCCCATCTGGTGCTATTAAAGATGCATTAAGTGGCTTTTCTAACTCATTAATTTGGCTGATTGGTATTGCTATTATTATTTCTCGGGGTTTAGCTAAAACCGGTTTAGGTAATCGTATTGGCTATAATTTTATTTCTTTTTTTGGTAAAAAAACTATTGGTATTGGCTATGCACTCGCGCTGTCTGAACTTGTTATAGCGCCTGTGACGCCAAGTAATACCGCGCGAGGCGGCGCTATTATTCACCCAATTATGAAGTCGATAGCAACAAGCTTTGGCTCGTCTCCTGAGGAAGGCACATCTCGTAAAATTGGGCACTACCTTGCTTTAGTGAGCTACCATATAAACCCTATTACATCAGCTATGTTTATTACAGCGACTGCGCCAAACCCTCTAATTGTAAAGCTGATTGCTGATGCTACTGGTGCAAATATTAGTATTACTTGGAGTACATGGGCGCTCGCAGCGCTTGTTCCTGGTTTGCTATGTATTGCCCTTGTGCCTTTGGTTGTTTATGCCATTTACCCACCTGAAGTTAAAAGTACGCCCGACGCTAAAACCTACGCAGAATCTAAATTAACTGAAATGGGCCCAATGAGTTATGGCGAAAAAATAATGGTGGGAGTTTTTGCCATGCTGCTTGTTTTATGGGCCGGCGTACCTGCAATGATTTTAGGGGCTGACTACGCAGTTAATACAACCGCAGTGGCTTTTTTAGGTTTGTCGGTTTTATTAGTGACTGGTGTATTAAGCTGGGACGATGTACTTAAAGAAAAGTCAGCGTGGGATACCGTTGTTTGGTTTTCTGCATTAGTAATGATGGCCACTTTTTTAAATAAACTAGGTTTGGTAACGTGGTTTTCAACACTTGTTGAGAGCAACATTGCGCAACTGGGCTTTGACTGGATTGTATCGGCTATTATATTGGTAGCTGTGTATTTTTATGCTCATTACTTTTTTGCCAGTACCACAGCACATATTACTGCTATGTTTGCCGCATTTTACGCCGCAGGTTTAGCGCTTGGCGCTCCGCCTTTATTTTTAGGTTTACTGTTAGCTGGCGCTTCATCACTCATGATGTCGTTAACGCATTACGCAACAGGCACATCACCCATAGTGTTTGGCTCAGGCTATGTATCGTTAAAAGACTGGTGGGTAATGGGCCTTATAATGAGCGTTATTAATTTAAGTGTATGGGGAATTATTGGCGGGCTTTGGTGGAAAACACTTGGGTATTGGTAGTCTTGCCTTTGTTAGTTTGGCTTGCACATTTAATACTGCGCACTTATTTTAGTTCGTTCTACAAATATAAATATTGAGGCTGTTGCAAGGGAGCACTATGGTTTTTAAATTCATAAAGGCAGCATATTCAGACCGAGACTACTTATTAAGCCTCAGAAAACTGACTATGGTAGAACACTTAGAAAATGCCGGGTTATTTTTAATACCAATTCGCTTAATTAAGTGATCTATTTTGAGGCTGGAAAAACGTGTTGATAGCTAGGCAAAAAATTCGCTATTTAGTTGTTCTAAATGAGCATTTTTTAACGCAGCTAGCGACACGTTTAGCCCCGCAAAATGATTAAGTATTATTGCGGATTGGTATAACTAAGCAACAGCATGTTTTAAGGCTTAATGATCAATATGACTGCTCCCATCTTATAGTTATAAATGAGGTACCAATTGGTACTTTAAAATACCAAACACACGCTCAATACGTTGAAATAATGCAATTACAAATACATCCATTGCACCAAAATAAAGGGTATGGGAAAGCGGTTATTGAACAAGTTATTACAAATGCGCAGTCAAAACCCATTAAACTCACCGTGCTTAAAAACAACCCAGCATTAGGACTTTATAAGCGGCTGGGTTTTACTATAACGGATGAGGATAATTACGAGTACCATATGCAAACACGGGCTATTCGTAGCTAAAATTAGTCGCTTTGATCTCTGAAGTCTTTTTTTCTGAAAATAGTTAAATGCCAACCCCAATGCAAAGAGCCTAATCTTAAAAAGATAGTCGTGAAAAATGAGCCTAAAATACACCAAATGTAATCTACATTAAGGCTAAATAAAGCAGCATAAACTGCGCCACCCGCTAAACACGCAGAGGCGTATGGTTCGCTGCGCATAACAGTTGGTACCTCACGGCAAATTACGTCACGTATTAAACCACCAAATATACCTGTAGTGATACCCATGGTAATTGCGACCACCATACCAGAGCCATTAATGAGTGCTTTTTCTATCCCCATAATATTAAATAACGCCATACCAACAGCGTCTACCAATAAAAAGTAGTAATTATTAACGCGCGGTAAATATCGAATAAATGCAATTGTTGCTATAACGGCCCCATAGGTTGAATATAAATACTCTGGGGTAGCAATCCAAAATACTGGTTTGTTTAAAAGTATATCTCTGAGGGTACCGCCCCCTAGTGCAGTAACGGTTGCAACCACTACGACGCCAAAGCCACTAATGTTTTTTTCATACCCAAGCAATGCCCCTGCAACAGCAAAAAATGCAACACCGAGTAACCCTAGTACCATAAAGTATTCAGCAGTCATGGTAATTCCT
Source organism: Pseudoalteromonas sp. SG45-1 (assembly GCF_014164135.1). Classification (NCBI taxonomy): domain Bacteria; kingdom Pseudomonadati; phylum Pseudomonadota; class Gammaproteobacteria; order Alteromonadales; family Pseudoalteromonadaceae; genus Pseudoalteromonas; species Pseudoalteromonas sp. SG45-1. Next base: position 42,639 of record NZ_JACJEP010000005.1, on the reverse strand, counting down.
TTTTAAAGTTTATTAGGAGCTGTATCAACTTACGTGCCAAAAAACTGAGTGAACATAAATAAACCAACAATTTAAGTGACTGAAATTTATAAGCTTATTTAATTTATTAAAAAACGTTAGCTATGTGATATTTAGTGAAGGATTAACAAGAGTAATTATTTTAATTATGGGTAGTTTTTACACGTTAAAGTACAGAGGGATTTTGTTACAGAGTTGCAGTCGAGCACTTTTAAATTTTAAGCAAAAATTAAATGAACAATAAAGCTATTACCAATATTACAAAAATAATAGGCAATATTGCATGTTGCCAGTTTTGTTCTTTATTTTGATTATAGAGTGTTTGCATTGAGCTTTTATCATTATTGGTAAAACTATGCTGGCACTGCATACAGTTTTGGGCTTTTATGCTCACCCAAGTACCACATTTAATACATGCGTAACACCTCGACAGTTTATCAAACTCGTTTGTGTTCCTAAATATTCTCATTTATCACCTCATTGATTTTCGCCGCAGTAAGAAACCCAATGAATAATATATGCTCTTTAAATTCATTGTTACTTCTTTACTTTATTCAATAATTTTTACATTTGGAATGTTTTGTAAAAGGTAGGATTTTAAAGATTCAAACGCATCTTTATTGAAAATAAACTCAGTTGTTTTACCATCAACTTGATTATACGGTAGTGCAAATACACCGTGCCTCTTAGTTTTGTCGATGACAACTTTGTTAATATCGTTAATATTAAACACTTGCTTATAAACGTATAATATTTGCCCCTCAACGCGTACAGCCTTTAACGGGCTTTGCTCAACATTACGCGAACGAATAAACACAAAATATAAAATAACGGGAAATAAAAACAGGTTAAGCGCTTGCAAACTAAAAGGCTTATCTATCAATACAATATATGTTGAGTAACAAATTAAAGAGGCCGCTAGTGCTAAAATTAGTTGTGTGTTGTTTTTCATAATCATCCTTGGTTACTAGTCAAAAAAATCGGTAAGGTTTTTTAATTATATTACCAATTTAGTGAAATACGCCATTTTGTAACTTTTGCTAATCAAACTTAAATCCTGGCAAAGCTGCCATAATTAATATCCTGATTAATCTACATAACTCACTTTTGTTCCCGCTAAATGATCATGTAAACATCGTTTATCTTTTCCAAATATAAATAATGGATTAACAAAACCAGCTATAAACTGACCTACCGAAGGGACAAGTGATAGTAGTTGCATACAAAGCATGCGTTTAAAGTAAATTGTAGTAAAGCTTGCTTGTGTACCATCTAAATTTTCAATACGGATAGACATTAAAGATTTACCAATTGTTTGTCCGCGTTGGTACATGAGGTAACCATGAAGCACTAACGTGCTTAATATGCCATAACCTAGCAAACCTGCAGATAAAGTAAGTGTTGGTTGGCTTAAATTATCAAACCCTACGAGCATGAATACAGGTATAAAACAACACCTAAAACGCCATCAACAATAGCAGCCACTAGCCTATCTGAGCGCGTTGCTTTTTCTCCTGCTACTTTTGATACAATATTTTCAGATGGGCTCTGTGCTTCTCGCGTTTTAATTAAGTCGTCTATTTCTTTTGCTCGATCTGGGTAGGCTTCGCGATCTATAGCTCTCGCTGATGAGTAAAGCTCATCTAAAGTGTAGGTAGAAAAATCTATTTCAGAGTCCATGAAAAAATCCATATAGCGTTATTAAAAAGTAATCTAACACAACTAATTTAAGCTATTCAATTATTTAAGATTATCAAATAAAAAAGCTACTAAAAAGTAGCCTTTAATTATTAATTAAATACCATTCAATTTGCTGTTAAAAATGCCATTTAACTAGCAAGTTTGGATTATGTTCGGTTTGACCATCTACACCAAATTTATTTTTCCAATAAACATACTCAATACCCACATCAAGGCGGCCTGTATCTAAGCCGAGCATAGGGGCAATATTGTATTTAATCTGCGAGGTAAAGTTAAAGCCACCTTCACTTTTACCAAACATTGTGTCGGTGCTATCTACAATATCTAAAAAGCCATCGTATCTAAAGTTACCTTTGTTGTAGCCCCACGTGACTGTTATTTGGTTATTATCTTCACGTTGAATACCTATATCATCTTGAAAACGACGATAATAAGCCACATTAAAATATTGAAAGCCAGGTACATCAAGTGATACACCGCCCCCTAATAAATAGTTATTTTGATCCGTATCTCCCGAGCCATACTCTGTTTGTAGGCCTAAAAACACCTCTTTAACAAAGCTATTTTGTGGCTTGTAAAGAGTAGGGTTTATGTTTAGCTCACCGTACACTTCATCGGGATTACTTAGCCTATCCATAAAGAAGAACGTACTGCCCCATGTATGTCCCGATGCATGCTCTATAGTAACAACACTTCTATCATCTTCCTCCCCTGAAAATGGCTCTAGGTAGTCGGCTCCTGTCATTGCGGTAATACTAAAATCAGACCAAAGCTCTTTAGCCGATACACCTGTAGAGCACATTGCAATTGCAGTTACTAATGCTAATTTTTTTATTGTTTTGATTTTCATTGTTAATCCCTTTTATGATTTTTATTAGTTTAGTTAAGATGATCCGTACTTGCTGAGTAATTTTCTGGTAGTACCAACGTCATTATTATTGCGGTGATACCCGACACCGTCACTGCGCTACCAAATATGGCAGTAACTAACTTAGGTGCGTTTGCAAACAACTCCGGTACAAAACTAACACCTAGCCCGAGCCCCAAACTCACCGCAATAATAAGTAAACTTCTGCGATTTATTTTTTCGCTGGCGAGTATTTTGACCCCAGCGGCTGCTACGGTGCCAAACATTACAAGCGTTGCACCGCCCAAAACAGGTTTAGGTATATTTTGTAATACAGCGCCAATCACAGGAAACAAACCAAGAATGATTAAAATACTGCCTATCCACAGGCCAATATATCTGCTGGCAACTCCAGTTAGCTGAATAACGCCGTTGTTCTGACTAAAAGTAGTATTAGGAAAAGTGTTAAATAAGGCGGCAATCATCGAGTTAACGCCATCACCTAAAATACCGCCGCGAATACGTGCTAAGTAACTAGGTCCTCTAACAGGTAATTTAGAAACCGCACAATTGGCAGTAATATCGCCTGTCGATTCAATTGCAGTAATAAGGTATAAAAAACCAAAGGCTATGAGTGCACCAAAATCAACATTAAAGCCGTATTTAAAAGGCAGTGGGATAGCAATTAGGTCAAATTCACCTAATTTAAAATTAGCGATACCTAATACAAATGCGAGTAACCAGCCAGATATCATTGCAACTACCACAGCCGTTAGCCTCACCCATTGGTTTTTACTTGCATTAAGCAGCACCACTAAAGCAACAACCGAAAAACCAACAATTAAGTTGCTCGTTGAAGCAAATTTTTCAGGCATATTAGTAAGTAGCCATTGCCCGCCACCTATATCAGTCATGCCTACTTTAATTAGGTAAATACCAATAGTAGTGATGACCACTCCAGTAACTACTGGCTTAATTATTTTGCCTAATTTACTAATAAAAAAACTAATAAATACTTCAACAAAAGCGGCCAAAAAGCACACTGCAAATATAGTGGCAAGGACCTCGTCGTTATTGCCTCCGGTGGCTTTAACGGTAAAGCCTGTTGCTAAAATAGTCCCTAAAAAGGCAAAGCTTGTACCTTGCACACATATTAATCCTGAACCCACAGGGCCAACACGCCGCGCTTGTATAACCGTGCCCACACCAGATACAAATAATGCCATACTAATTAAATAAGGTATTTCAGCAGCTAAACCAAGCACACCACCAATAATAAGCGTGGGTGTAATAATACCTACAAAGCTTGCGAGTACGTGCTGTAGTGCGGCAAAAAATGATTCAGTTACGCCTGGTTTGTCATCAACTGCATATATAATATCGTCAGACGAGCTTGTATTTGTTGACATATAAACCTCTACGTTTTGCGAGTTAGCCACTGTATTTGTCTAAGTGATTAACTCATTGTTATTGCGTTAACGGCTTATTTAAGCTGCCCTTCAACGCCCTCAACATAAAAATCCATACCCAACAACGTTTTGTCGTCTATTGTTTTACCCGCATCAATAATCAGCTCACCTTGCTGATTTTTTATAGGGCCAGTAAATGGATGAAATTCACCTTTACCAATTTTCTCTGAAATAGCATTTACTTCACTCACTACATCACTTGGAATGTCTTTACTTAGCGGCGCTAAGCGAGTCATCCCTGAGCCTATCCCTTTCCATATATCTTGTGATTGCCATTTATCGTCAAGTACTTGCTGTACGCGATCTGCATAAAATTCATCCCAGTGATGAACCGCTGCCGTTAAGTGTGCTTTTTTACCGTATCCGCTCATATCTGAGTGGTAGCCAATAGCGTAAATACCAGCGGCTTGCGCTGCTTGCAGTGGTGCAGGCGAATCAGTATGTTGAGTAATAATATCAACGCCTTGATCTATTAGGCTATCGGCAGCTTCGCGCTCTTTACCCGGATCAAACCAGCTATTAACCCACACTACTTTTACTTTTGCATTAGGCTTTACTGAGCGCAAGCCAAGCGTAAATGCATTTATACCGCGTATTACCTCCGGAATAGGAAACGCAGCAATATAACCAATACTGTCGGTTTTACTCATGTGCCCTGCAATAACACCTGTTAGGTAGCGTCCTTCGTAAATGCGATCAAAGTAAGTGCTTACGTTTTTTGCGCGTTTATAGCCTGTGGCATGCTCAAACTTTACATTAGGAAATCGTTTAGCCACTTTAAGTGTTGGGTTCATGTAGCCAAACGACGTGGTAAATATTAAATCGTGCCCGCTTTTAGCCAGTTGCGTAATAACACGCTCTGCATCCGCTCCTTCTGGTACGCTTTCGACAAAAGTAGTTTCTATTTTGTCGCCAAACTTTTCTTCTAGGTAGTGGCGGCTAGAGTCATGTGTATAAGTCCAACCGGCCTCACCTATGGGGCTTACATATACAAAGCCAACTTTTACGCTATCTTTTGCAATAGCAGATGCGCTTATGCCTAAGCTCAATGCAACCCCGAGTGCTGTTATAAGTTTTTTCATTGTTATTCTCCGTGTTATATTTTTAATATCCTGTTGTAGCAGGTGATTTGCCATATTGATTTTGTAATTAATTTAATGACCCTTGTGCCAAGGCTTACCTAGCCACATGGGTTCGTACATTTTTAACTTTTGTTTATTTTTACTGAGCATAATCAGTACGATAAGCGTTGCACCATAAGGCAACATGGCCAGTAAGTTAGACTCCACAGCCCACCCAAAAGCCTGTGCCACTAAGTGCATAATGCTGGCAAAGCCAAATAAATAAGCGCCAAGCATTACGCGCTCAATACGCCAGCTTGCAAACACCACTAAAGCAAGAGCTATCCAACCTCGCCCTGCCGTCATGTTTTGAGTCCAAAGTGGTGTATAAGCCAACGACAAATATGCGCCCGCAATGCCAGCCAGTGCGCCGCCAAACATAACGGCCAAATAACGTGTACGCATTACAGGTAATCCTAAGTTATTGCCCACACTTGGGTTTTCGCCAATAGCTCGTACTGCAAGCCCTGTTCTGTGGTATTTAAAAAACAAATACGCACCAAGCACTAAACCCCAACTTAAATACACAATGGCGTCTTGCGAAAATAGCGCTTTGCCTAAAACCGGAATATGCTCAAACCCTGCAATTGCTAAAGTAGGTAACGCGTTAATGGTTTTTCCCTCATAGTCGGCCCCTAAAAATGCCGAAAGGCCTGTACCAAAAATAGTCAGCGCCAAACCTGCCGCTACTTGGCTAGCATTTAAATTAAGTGCTACAAAAGCAAAAATAAGTGAGGCCATAACCCCAACCAAAGCTGCTACCGTAAGACCAATAAATAGGTTGTCGCATTGGTACATAGTTATAAACCCTGCCACAGCGCCTAAAAGCATCATGCCTTCTTGCCCTAAATTTAAGGTGCCGCTTTTTTCGCATACCATTTCACCCAGCGCCACCAGCAATAAGGGAGTGCCTGTACGAATAGTGGCGTATAAAATATTAGTAATTACATCTAATTCCATGATTTAAGACTCCTGTGCAATATGTATTGGCTGCGCTTTTTGTTGTTTAAATGGCAGCGAAAATTTAAGGCGATAAGTAATAAGCACATCGCACGAGAGTAAATAAAACAGCATTAACCCCTGAAAAATACCGGTTATAGCGTTAGGTAATCCCATGTTAATTTGCGCAAGCTCACCTCCCATATAAATAAGCCCCATTAATAAACCCGCAAACGTAATTCCTACTGGGTGGAGTCGCCCTAAAAAAGCAACAATAATGGCGGCATAGCCATAACCGGGTGATATTTGCGGAACCATCTGCCCAATAGGCCCAGCTACTTCGCCCGCTCCAGCAAGCCCCGCCAAGCCCCCGCTAATAACTAGCACTCCGGCAATTAATAATGCTCGCTTGTAACCCGCCATTTTGGCCGCGGATGCATCAAGCCCAAGTACTTGTATTTGAAAGCCTATAAAGGTTTTACTAATAAAAACCCATGTGGCGCATAGCGCCAATAACGCAAACGCCAGGCCTAAGTGCAATCGAGTACCGTCGAATAAAACAGGCAATAACGTGCTATCGCCAAACAATGCACTTTCAGGAAAGTTATAACCGTGAGGATCTTTGAGTGGCCCATGAACAGCCCACAGCAATACATTTACTGCTATGTAGTTGAGCATTATGGTGACTAAAATTTCATTGGTGTTTAAACGCAGCTTCATAAAAGCAGCAAGCCCCGCCCACAACATGCCACCAGCAATACCAGCGAATAATGTAAGTGGCATTGCAAAAGCACTTGTTGAGTCAACAAAGTTAACGGCTACAGCACTTGCACATACACCACCAATAAGCAGTTGCCCTTCTGCGCCTATATTCCAAACCGATGCTCTATAACAAAGCGCTAAGCCATAGGCGCATAGCAAAATAGGAATGGTCATTACAAGTAGCTCTGTTACACCATACCAATCGGCAACAGGTGCTATAAGCAATGTATACAGGGCATTTAGAGGATCATGCCCTAATAAGGCAAACACCACGTAACCGGTTATTAATGTGAGTAAAATAGCTAAAACAGGAGAGAGATAGCTCCACGCTGGTGAGCGTTCAACACGTGGTTCTAACTTAATCATACGAGTGCCCCTTGTGGTGTGTGTACTTTAGGCTGGTTCTTAAAAACATCGCTAAAGTCGCCAGCCATCCACTGCCCTAACTGCACAAGCGGTACGGTATCGGTATTTAAAATAGGAGACAGTTTGCCATCACAAATTGCGCCAATGCGGTCGCAAATTTTATAAAGTTCGTCTAAATCTTCTGAAATAACGAGTACCGCACACCCTTCGTCGCGAAGCTTTAAAATAGCTTCATGTATCGCCACCTGTGCACCTATATCTACACCCCAAGTAGGGTGCGACATAACGAGTAGTTTTGGACTTTGCTCTACCTCGCGACCAATAATAAATTTTTGTAAATTACCACCTGAAAGGCTAGCTGCATGAGTGCGAAAACTTGGCGTTTTAACCTTGTATTTTGTAATGATTTTATTAGCAAGCTCAGTAATTTTTTGTTTTACTAAAAAGCCATTTTTAACTAGTCCACTATCAAAACTAGTAAGCAATGCATTTTGTGCCAAATCCATAGTGGGCACGGCTCCTCGCCCAAGCCTATCCTCTGGCACACATGCAAGCCCAAGGCGGCGCCTTTTTAGCGGGCACAGTGCATCAACTACGGTATTTTTAAATTTAATGGCGCTACTACTAGCTTGAATTTGCTCCCCCGAAAGCACTTTTAATAACTCTTCTTGTCCGTTGCCAGCAACACCCGCAATCCCCACTATTTCGCCTTGCTGTACTGCAAAGTTAATGTTTTTAAGGGGTGTTTCAAATAATGCTTGTGCGGCGGTGGTTAGATTATTAACGGTTAAAAAATCCGCAGTACCCAAAGCTCTGCGAGTTTGGTTACTAATTGGCGTGTTGTCGCCTACCATCAGCCTAGCAATTGACTCACTAGTTTCGTTTTTAGGAATACAATGCCCGCTTACTTTCCCGCCTCTCAAAATGGTCGCACTGTCACATAGCTCAATCACTTCGTGCAGTTTATGGCTGATAAACAGCACAGAGCAGCCTTCTTTTTTAAGTGACTTTAGGGTTTTAAATAATGCATCGACTTCTTGTGGAGTCAGTACTGAAGTGGGTTCGTCTAAAATAAGTAACTGAATATCTAATAATAAGCATCTAACAATTTCTACTCGTTGGCGCTCGCCAGTTGAAAGTGTTGATACCAGTCTATGGGGGTCTAATGGCATACCATAACGTGTTGATGTTTTCGTAATTCGACCCGCAAGCGTGCTGCTATGCCCTGCTAAATCACCTAACGCTAGTTCAATATTTTGGGCGACCGTAAGTGTTTCAAATAACGAAAAATGCTGAAACACCATTCCAATGCCTAAATCACGCGCATCAGCAGGCTCTTTTATATTCATTATACGGCCGTTGAAAAACATGTCCCCTTGGTCAGGTTTAACCACACCATAAAGCATTTTCATTAATGTGCTTTTACCTGCACCGTTTTCACCTAATAAGGCATGCACTTCACCATGCTTAATTTTTAAGGTTACGTCATTATTGGCTATACATCCGGGATACTGCTTTGTCATTCCCTGCATAGTAAGGCGGTATTTATTATTCATTATTAGGGCCTATTTGTACTTAATGAGCAATTTAGCATACTCAAAACATCAACTGACCAACCGGTCAACAATGGCATGGTAACTGCAATATACTTACCAAGATGAAAAAGTATTTTTCTTACCCGTGCGCAAACAACAAGAAAAAACATACGCCAAGCCTTTATGTATCAGGGCTTTATAAAAATTAAGGGGGTCTGTGTGATTCAATTTTTATTAAATAACACGCCAATTGAAGTACAAGAATGTTCGCCAAGTCTCACCATTTTGGACTGGCTACGCACCAAAAAAGGGAAAGTGGGCACCAAAGAAGGGTGTGCAACTGGCGACTGTGGTGCGTGCACAATATTAGTGGGTGAAGAGCGTATAAATGCAAACGGGCAAACTAGTTGGCAATACAAAACAATGAACAGCTGTTTATTGTTATTAGGTAATGCGCATGCAAAACATATAGTAACGGTAGAGGCTGTGACTACTGGCTTATACCCAAACTTAACCGATTTACACCCCGTACAACGTGCACTGGTGGAGTGCCATGGTTCGCAGTGTGGTTTTTGTACGCCTGGTATAATAATGAGCTTGTTGGCTCTTTATATTAATGAGCCAACGTACCCTGGTAAAAAAGCGGTTATTCATGCACTTGGCGGTAACTTATGCCGTTGTACAGGTTATAGCCCTATATTACTTGCAGCCGAAAAAGCCTATAGCTATGAGCGTAAAGCTGAACCGTACTCAGCAATGGCCGCTCAATTTAAAGCATCACTTAATACGCAATATGATGACGATATTCCATTTTTAAAAAATGGTCCTCGTAAATTTTACTTACCACAAACTGCCCAGCAACTTGTTGAACTAAAAGCGCTTTATCCTTATGCACATTTAGTTGCTGGTGGCACCGACTTTGCCATTGAGCTTAGCCAAAACATGCTCTTACCAGATGTAATTATCTCCCTTAGCCAAGTAAAGGACCTTTGCACCTTGGCAGATAATAACGGTGAGTTACACATTGGTGCTGCACTACCTTATAGCCAATTTGTTGAAGTATTTTATAACCATTACCCAGAGTCAAAAGAGCTATTTGAACGCTTAGGATCAAGCCAAGTACGTAACAGCGGCACGCTTGGTGGCAGCATAGGGAATGCCTCTCCTATTGGCGATCCCGCTCCCCTTTTAATCGCTCTTAATGCATCAATGGATTTATTAAGCAGCGCTGGTACGCGCACTATTAAAGTTGCCGACTACTTCATTGATTACAAAAAAACGGTTCTTAAAAGCGATGAAGTAATTAGTAAGTTCACCATTCCAAAGCGCCCAGAGTCGCTAAAACTGGCATGTCATAAAATATCAAAACGCTTTGAAGACGATATATCTACCGTTTGTTTGGTGCTTACTATAGAGCATTCACAAAACATGATTACTCAAGCCCGCTGCGCTATGGGCGGTATGGCTGCTATTCCTAAGCGCGCGCAGCATATTGAGCAAAAGCTGATATCTCAATCATTACAAGTAAGTAGTTTTATAGACGCAGCAACGGCTATTAACGATGACTTTACGCCCATGAGCGATGTAAGAAGCAGTGCGCATTACCGCACCACGGTAAGCAAAAACTTATTACAACGCATTGGTATTGAGTTTTGTGAGCCACAAGCACGCAACAATAACAACATTGCCATTACGAGGATCTCACATGCGTCACTTTGAAATGGATAAACTAAAAGCGCAAGGTGGTAGCGTTGGAGAATCTAAATATCACGAAAGCGCTATTAAACAAGTTTGTGGCAGTGCAAATTTTGCCGACGATAACCCTGAGCCTTACGGTTGCCTGCATGCCTACCCAGTGCTCGCCCCTGTTACAAGCGGCTTTATTAAATCAATAGATACCAGTCTCGCACTGGCAGTTGAAGGCGTTAAACGTATTTTATCGGCCGAAGATGTTCCGGGTAAATTAGATATTGGCCCGGTATTTCCTGGTGATGTACTGCTGACCAGCCATGAAATTCAATACCACGGGCAACCTGTATTAATTGTCGTTGCCGACACCTATGAAATAGCGCGCCGCGCTGCACGCTTGGTGGTTATAGAGTGTGAGCAAACTACACCCATACTTGATATTAAAGAAGCCATTAGCAAAGAGCATTGGGTAAGGCCGCCCCATTCACTTAACCGTGGTAACAGCGAAAACGCCATTAATGACGCAACCCACCAGCTTAAAGGCGAAATAAGCATAGGCGGGCAAGAACACTTTTATTTAGAAGGCCAAATTGCGCTGGCGCAACCTGATAATGACGGGGGCATTCATGTTCAGTGCTCTACGCAACACCCTACTGAGGTGCAGCACTTAGTCGCTAAAATTTTAAAAAAGCCATTTAGCTTTGTAAACGTAGAAACCCGCCGTATGGGCGGTGCTTTTGGCGGCAAAGAAACCCAAGGCGCACCATGGGCATGCCTTGCAGCTCTTGCGGTTTACCACCTTGGCTGCGCAGTAAAAATGCGCCTAGCCCGTAGCGACGATTTTAAATTAACCGGTAAGCGCCACCCGTTTTATAATCACTATCATGTTGGTTTTGACGAAAATGGTTTAATAGAAGGTGCCGACATTACCGTAAACGGATTTTGTGGCTACTCGCCTGATTTATCAGATGCAATTGTAGACCGCGCCATGTTTCATGTCGATAACGCCTACTACTACCCAGCCGCCACAATTAAGGGTAATCGCTGTAAAGTAAATACCGTAAGCCATACCGCATTTAGAGGATTTGGTGGCCCGCAAGGCATGATTATGGGCGAGCTAATAATGGACGATATAGCCGCCAAATTAGGTAAAGATCCGCTTGAGATCCGAAAACTTAATTTATACAAAAAAGGCCGCGATACCACGCCGTACCATCAAACCGTAGAGCAACATATTTTAATAGATATGATTGCTCAGCTTGAGGAGTCGGGTGACTACTGGGCACGTAAAGAGGCTATTAAAGCATTTAACGTATCGTCACCTATTATAAAAAAAGGCCTTGCAATGACGCCGGTTAAATACGGTATATCGTTTACTGTACAACACTTAAACCAAGCCGGTGCATTAGTGCATGTATATAGCGATGGCTCTATACATTTAAACCACGGCGGCACCGAAATGGGCCAAGGACTGAATACCAAAATTGCGCAAATTGTAGCCCATGGCTTTGGGGTCGATTTTAACGCGGTAAGTATTAGTGCTACGCGTACCGACAAGGTGCCAAACACTTCACCAACAGCGGCCTCAAGTGGTACCGACTTAAACGGCATGGCGGCGCTAAATGCAGTAAACACAATAAAAGAGCGCTTAATTGATTTTATTACCGAGCACTTTGAAGTAGACAGCAACACTGTTGTATTTAAAGATAACCTCATTACTTTTAGTAAAGGGGAAATTAGCTTTAGCGAACTTGCAAATCTTGCTTACATGAATCGTATATCGCTTTCATCTACCGGTTATTACGCCACACCCAAAATTCATTACGACAGAGCCAAAGGCGAAGGCCGCCCATTTTTTTACTACGCACACGGCGTTGCACTGAGTGAAGTAGAAGTAGATACGCTTACGGGCGAAAACACGGTAACTCGCGTTGATATACTGCATGATGTAGGCAGCTCAATTAACCCAGCACTTGATATAGGGCAAATTGAAGGCGCCTTTGTACAAGGTATGGGCTGGCTAACAACCGAAGACTTACAATGGAATGATAAAGGCCAGCTTGCAAGCTTTGGCCCAGCCAACTACAAAATACCAGCCATTGGCGATACCCCTGCCGAGTTTAACGTCAATCTTTATAACTCAGCAAATCCAGAAACCACCGTGTTTAGATCAAAAGCCGTAGGCGAGCCGCCATTTATGCTGGCCTTTAGTGTATGGAGCGCTATTCGTAATGCAATAAGTAGTGTGGCTGATTACAAATACACCGCCCCACTGGATACACCCGCAACCCCAGAGCGAGTATTGAGTGCAATTGAGCAAACCGCTAGCTGGTTTAAGGAGCATCAACATGACTAATTTAAATGAGTCGTTTCAGGGTTTTCATACGCAAAATTGGGCGCAGGCTATAAACGAGCACGAACAAAGCGGCACTAACTATGTAATTGCCACGGTACTTGGCACCAATGGCTCAACCCCACGCGGCACAGGCTCTAAAATGGTAATAAGCGGCGAGCATATTTACGACACCCTTGGCGGTGGCCATCTTGAGTATGTAGTAATAGAAAAAGCCCGCGAACTACTTTCCAAAGGCGAAGCCGCCCAAGTAATTGAGCAATTTAACCTAGGTGCAAATTTAGGCCAGTGCTGCGGCGGGGCTGCCACCGTTATGCTTGAATGCATGCAATGCGAGCGCTTTACCTTAGACATTTATGGCGCAGGCCACGTAGCACAGGCGCTTATTGGTATATTGGCACAACTACCTATGCGCATACGCTGGATAGATAGCCGCGCCGATGTATTCCCACAGGCTATTCCAAATAACGTAGTAAAAGTGGTTGATGAAGAACCAACAGAGCAAGTAAAACGTGCGCCTAAAGCTAACAACTACTTAATATTGACCCATAACCACCAGCTCGACTTTGCACTCACCCAAGCCATTATTAAACGCGCCGATGCCAATTGGCTTGGTGTAATTGGCTCTGACACTAAAGCCAAACGCTTTAAGCAGCGCCTAGCACATCGCGATTTTACAGCCGATCAAATACAGCAAATGACCTGCCCTGTTGGGCTTAATAACATTTCGGGCAAATTACCAATGGAAGTGGCTATTTCGATTAGTGGACAGCTAATTGGCCTTTATCAGGCTATGCAAACCCAAGAGCCAAAACGCCAAGGCTTGCAATGGCGCACACTAAAAAATGCCTTAATTAGCACCACGCAAGAGGAAGTAAACGCATGAGTAGTTTACAAATAAATACGCTAAATGATGCACAAGTAAAACAAGCACTTGAGCATTGCTGCGCGGCCCCTAACTGGGTGGCGGGCATGGTAAAAGCAATGCCATTTAAAAGTGCTCAGCAGCTGTTTGAATGCGCACAAAGCACATGGGATAACCTTGGCGAAAGCGACTATTTAGCTGCCTTTGAAGGCCACCCGCAAATAGGCGACTTATCAACCCTTAGCAAAAAATACGCTGCTACCGCACAAAAAGCGGGGCATGAGCAATCGGGTATGAGCAAAGCAAACGAAGCCGTACTTACCAAAATGATTGCCCTCAATAAAGAGTACCTGAACAAGTTTGGCTTTATTTTTATTGTGTGCGCCACCGGTAAAACGGCCGAACAAATGCTCGAACTCATAGAGCAGCGCATACACAACACCCGCAGTACAGAGCTAAATATAGCCGCGGGCGAACAAGCCAAAATAACAAAAATAAGATTGGAGTCACTGCTATGAGCAAAAGCCCTATAACTACCCATATACTTGATACAAGCACCGGAAAACCAGCAGCAAATGTTGCTGTTAAGCTATTTAAACTTACAAATAACGAATGGGTACAACTAACCCAAGGCAAAACCGATTCCGATGGGCGAATTACCGATTGGCTAAATACAGAAGTAGAATTTGCAACCTATAAGCTAGTATTTGATTTAGATAGTTATTACCAAAACCAACCTACCCCTGCGTTTTACCCAGAGGCGCAAATAACGTTTAGATTACAAGATACTAAACATCACCATATTCCGTTGTTGCTTAGCCCGTTTGGCTACTCTACATACAGAGGTAGCTAATAATGAGCACGCAAAACAATAATAACTTAACAGTAGTTTGTGCCGATATACTCGACTTTGTTGACGACCCTGCCATTGCTGGCGAAAACGCCCATCGTTTTTTTGAAAAAGGCGCATTAGTTATCAAGCACGGCAAAGTAGTTAAGCTTGGCTATGAGCAAGACATACTGCCTACAATTGATAAATCAGCGCGTGTTATCCGCCACGATGGTAAGCTCGTTATGCCTGGTATGATTGACACACACATACATTTGCCGCAAACCGAAATGGTAGGCGCGTATGGCGAGCAGCTTTTAAGTTGGCTCACCGAATACGCCTTCCCAACCGAAAAAAAGTTTACCTGTGAGCATTATTCAAAAGAGATATCTAACCGCTTTTTAGACGAGCTGCTGCGCAATGGCACAACCACTGCCCTTGTATTTGGCACTGTGCATCCGCAATCGGTTGATGCGTTTTTTAAAGAATCACAAAAACGCAATTTACGCATGATTGCCGGTAAAGTAATGATGGACCGTAACTGCCCTGACGACTTATCTGATTGCGCGCAAACAAGTTATGACGAATCTAAAGCCCTCATCGAAAAATGGCACAATATTGATAGGTTAAGCTACGCAGTTACACCGCGTTTTGCCCCCACATCAACCCCTGAGCAACTTCAAAAATGTACTCAGTTGCTTGAAGAATACCCAGACACCTACCTGCATACACACTTATCTGAAAACAAAGACGAGTGCGAATGGGTAAAAGGACTATTTCCAGAAGCCGAAGATTACTTAGGCGTGTACGAGCAAGCAAAAATGGTACGTAAACGCTCAGTATTTGCCCATAGTATTCATTTATCTGAGCGCGAGCTATGCTGCCTTGCAGATAACAATGCGGCAATATCGCACTGCCCTACCTCAAACCTATTTTTAGGATCAGGACTTTTAAATTTAAAAGCCTGTGAAGAGCACGGCATAAACGTAGGCATGGGTACCGATGTAGGCGCGGGAACAAGCTTTTCTATGCTACAAACAGGTAACGAAGCGTACAAAATTCAGCAATTACAAGGTCAAAAGTTTTCAGCATTTAAAGGGTTGTATTTAGCAACACTCGGCGGTGCTAGAACGCTCGATTTAGAAGGGACAATTGGTAATTTTGAAGCCGGTTGTGAAGCCGATTTTATTGTAATGGATTGTTCAGCAACCCCATTTTTAAAATTTAGAATACAGCATGCCAAAACCCTGCATGAAAAATTATTTGCAATGATGATGTTAGGCGACGACCGCTGCGTTGAGCAAACCTACATTATGGGTAAAAGTGTGTATAAGCGCGATGATAACAATCAATTTTCAGACACCCGCTCACCGGTATTAGAAGAGGCTTAACCGTTATGGAAAACTATTTATTTGAGCTTGCTCATTTAGTACTGCGTTATTTTCATGTTATTGCTGGTATAGCATGGATTGGCGCTTCATTTTATTTTGCATGGCTTGATAACAACCTACAAACACCACCGCAGTGGAAAATAGATAAAGGCATAAAAGGCGATTTATGGGCCGTGCATGGTGGTGGCTTTTACGAAGTGGCTAAGTATCAAAATGGCCCTGAACAAATGCCGCATACTTTGCACTGGTTTAAGTGGGAAGCCTACACAACGTGGATCACCGGTATATTACTATTTAGCTTACTTTATTATGTTGGCGCCGATGTGTATTTAATTGATAACAGTAAAAGTGAGCTAAGTAAATTTGCAGCTATTGGCGCATCCCTTGGTTTTATTGGCTTAGGTTATGGTGTTTATCGTTTATTGTGTAAAACCTCACTGGTCGAAAACGGCAAAGTGTTTATTGCTGTAGTTATTGGTTTATTAGCTCTGTGGACTTTTGGGGTTGATCAATTATTTAGCGACCGCGCTGTGTATATTCATGTAGGTGCACTTATTGGTACTTGTATGGTTGGCAATGTGTATCACATTATTATGCCAGGGCAACGCTATATGGTAAGTGAAGTAGAAGCCGGTAGAATCCCTGATTCAGCGCCAGGTTTAAAGGCAAAGCTGTGTTCTATTCATAATAACTACGCCACGTTACCCGTGGTATTTATAATGCTGAGCAACCACTTTCCTTATACCTACAGCCACAACTTTGGCTGGCTTATTTTAATTGCGCTGTTTGGTATTGGTATGTGGATACGCCATTATTTTAACTTAAAACATCAAGGTATTAATAAACCCTCAGTACTTGTAAGCGGTATTGCAGCTTTTTTTGCTCTTATGCTCGCCATAGCCCCTTGGCCCAGTACACCAACAAATGCAGGCGAAAGCGCGCCTTTACAAACAAGTATTACCGACGCCCAAGCGTGGGATATAATTAGCAAGCACTGTACTGGGTGTCACAGCGAAACACCCACCTCTGAGCTTTTTCAAACCGCGCCGCTAGGCTTTAAACTCGACTCTATTAGTGATGTAAAAAAATCCAGCACGCTTATTCATACCCGCGCGGTTATAACCAAAGATATGCCACTGGCCAATATGACCAAAATGACAGACACAGAGCGCGAAACGCTAGGCGCTTGGCTCTCAGCACTTAAAAAGGAGCAATAAAATGAGCGAGCAATTTAAAAACTACCCGCGCGATTTAATTGGTTATGGTCCAGATGTACCCCATGCAAATTGGCCCAATAAAGCACGTATTGCCGTGCAAGTGGTATTAAATTACGAAGAAGGCGGCGAAAATTGTGTATTACATGGTGATGCAGCGGCCGAAACTTTTTTATCAGAAATAGTCAGTGCCCCGCATGTTGAAGACCGCCATATAAGCATGGAGTCTATTTACGAATATGGCTCACGCGCTGGCGTGTGGAGGCTACTGCGTTTATTTAAAAAATACGATATACCGGTCACCATTTTTGCAGTGGCGATGGCCCTTGAGCGCCACCCCGATGTAGCTAAAGCCTTTGTTAAAGCGGGCCACGAGATTGCAAGCCATGGCCTGCGCTGGATTAATTATCAAAATATAGATAAGCAAACCGAACGCGAGCATATGCAACAAGCCATTGAGATCATTCAAACGCTTACCGGTAAAAAGCCCAAAGGCTGGTATACCGGCCGAACTAGCCCAAATACAGCAGCACTTGTAGTTGAAAATGGTAATTTTTTATATGATGCCGACGATTACAGCGACGACCTACCTTTTTACAGTATTAAAGAAGGTAAACCACAGTTAATAGTGCCCTACACGCTTGATGTAAACGACATGCGCTTTGCTGCCGTGCAGGGCTTTAATGCCGGGGATCAGTTTTATAATTACTTAAAAGATGCATTCGATACGCTTTATGAAGAAGGCGACCCACAAGGTGAAAACGCCCCAAAAATGATGTCGATAGGTTTGCATTGTCGCCTAATTGGCAGACCAGGAAGAATAAAAGCATTAGCACGGTTTTTAGAATATGCTCGCTCGCATGATCAGGTTTGGTTTGCCACACGTGAGCAAATAGCCGAGCACTGGCTTAAAACCCATCCGTATAAAAAAGCATAGTTTATATTTTTTTAAAACATAAAAAAAGCCCAGCAATGCTGGGCTTAAAGTCACTTTAGGAGTAGTTAGTTAAATGAAACCGTAATGATGTTAGAACATACATTTTCAGTTACACATAATTGGTAATCGTACGATGGTAATGTAGCACCACGTACGTAGTCACGGTAACGACCTCTGTCAGCAGTAGTATCTACAAGCTCACCATTACGGTAAACACTTAGTGATTCAGCGCCAACACTTTCCCAACTAAGCTCTACACGCATAGTATCAAGGCGAGACTTATTAGCACGTTTTAAGGTAATTTCTAGCTCTACATCACTTACAACAACCGTTTGAGTTGATGTACTTGTATTGCCTTCACTGTCTGTTACCGTTAGTTCTACATCGTAATTACCTGATGCTGCATACACATGCATAGGGTTTTGATCAGATGATGTTGCACCATCGCCAAAGCTCCAGCTCCACTGTGTAATATCGTTATTTGAATCAGTGCTTGAATCAATAAAGTTAACTGTTAAGCCTTGTGTCTCAACGTCAAAACTAGCACGTGGTGGTTGTGGGCTAACTTCGCCAATAGCGCTTAGCGTTAATGACCAGCCATTAATTGTGCCGGTATCGGCTGCGGCAGTATCTTCTACTTGTAGTGTCCAATCGCCTGTAGCAACTTCGCCGTTAAATGATTCAGAAGTAAAGCTTCTAACTATGTCGTCGTTTGAACCACCCACATTGCTTTGTAGTGTTACTTGTGTGCCTTGAGCAGATACTAACTTAACCACTAAGTCGCCTGAGTAAGTATGCGAAATATCTACATCAGCAGTAGTGCCAAATACTGTTAAGTCATCAGGAACATTAATTACTGACACTGCACCTACTGGCGAGTTATCAGGAATATCAACACTTGTGTTACTGCTGTAAGTAAAGTCGTTTAAACCAACAGGTTGAACCATTAATTTAACTGACTGCTCTTTAACAATATCAGCAGCTGTAGCTGTTACAGTAAGCTCGTATTCGCCCCACTGAGTGTTAGTATCGGTTTCAACATTTAGCATTACTTCATCGCCTGGGCGCGCTGTAAGCGATGATAAATAAGCGCCGCCTAATGTTGTTGATAACTCAAGCGTTACTTCTTCATCCCATTCGGCAATTGAACCAATTGTAAATGTGTAGTTTGTAGCTTGGCCTGCTTCAATTTGTTGCGTAAGTGGATCGGCTGATATTTTAAAGCCAGGTGTAGGGTCTGCATCAATAAGCGCTTGGTTAACATTAAGACGAGTACCTGCAACCGTTACACCTTGTAGCGCAGCATTTGCATCGCCAGAGTTCATTAGTAAATCTTTCAACTCTTGAGTGCTAAGCTCAGGATTAATTGACAACACTAACGCTGCAGCACCTGCTACATGTGGCGTTGCCATAGATGTGCCAGAGTAAGATGCATAGCTCTCACCTGGTGTAGTAGATAAAATAGCACTACCCGGCGCGCCCATATCAACGCTTGTTAAACCATAATGTGAAAACCATGAAATACCATCGGTTTGATCCGTACTTGCAACCGATAATACACTTGCGTTTTCGTAGTTAGATGGGTAATGCGGGTTAACATCGTTATCAATAGTATCGTTACCAGCTGCGGCTACAAAGAGTAAATCCGCCGCTTCGCTTGATGCAATTGCATCTGCTAGTGCTTGGCTGTAACCGCCACCACCCCAGCTATTATTTAATACGCGTAAGTTAACGCCTGAGTTTTTAAGGCTAACCATGTAATCAATACACTTAATAGCGTCTGATGTTGAGCCATTACCCGCAGCATCTAAAAACTTACAACCAACAAGTGATACTTCATGGTTAACACCTACAACACCAATACCATTGCCACCACTTGCGCCAATAGTACCTGAAACGTGTGTACCATGGCCTTCGTCATCCATAGGGTCGCCACTGTCAGTAATGGCATTTATACCATGCACGTCATCTATAAAACCGTTACCATCATTATCAATACCATCTCCTGGTATTTCGCTGCTATTTACCCACATATTGCTAGCTAAATCACTGTGGCTGTAATCAATACCCGTATCGATTACACCTACCACTACATCGCGGCTACCTGTCGAAATATCCCATGCTTCTACTGCATCAATATCAGCGTCTGCTGTACCACCCGTTTGACCCTCGTTGTTCAAACCCCAAAGCTCATCAAAACGAGGATCATCTGGCGTACGTGCAATGCTTACTTGGTAATCAGGCTCTACATATTCAATAGCTTGATGAGACTTTAAAAGCGCAATTGCGTCTTTAGTGCTCATTCCCGACAATTTAAACTTAGCTAAGCGACCTGAAAGTAAAGACGTATAGCTGTCATCTAGTTCATCTTTATTTAGATCAGTAATTTTAGCTTTAACTAATGAACGAGCCTGCTTACGCATTTCTTTCGTTGCATTACTTTTATATTTAACAATTATAGAATCACTGCTACCAGTTACAGATTGCTTTACACCCACATCAGGAACTTTTGCAGCTGCTAAGCACGGAAGTAAGGCAAGAGTAATAATAGATAATTTTGTTTTCATTGTTCTATCCATAGTTTTTTTTGGGTTAGCTTAGATGCTCTAAGCACGTTCTTTCACTATTTCGAGTACAAGGGATCACATGGCATACCCTAAGGAAACAACCAAACTAATCATTTAACAAGTTAAAAAATAAAAACGTTGTTAAAACCAACAATTTTGACCAGTTAAAGTATAAAAAAAACACTAAAGACAGACCTTTTAATGAAATTCACGCAAAGCCATTTACCTAATAAAGGGTCGGAGATTTTTACTGCTTTTAGATTGAATTAATAAAAAACCTCAACAACCGCACCATAACCCACTGAAAAATAAAAATTAAAAAATTGGTAAAAAATGATGATTTCAGAAAATACATTTGAGGAATACAGTAATTGGGTACTTAATAATTAACAGTTATTAAACGTAAGTTAAAAATAATGACAAAGCGTTTAGTGATAATTATTAACTACATCGAAAAATTTTACTTTAAGAGCTTTTCAAGCGGATCACAAAACATTATATCGGCACGGCATGCTGACACAGCAAATACCTTATAAAACCTATAAAATTTAAGGTGTTTGGTTTTAATATTTCAAGGAGAAAATAATGAAGTTGAACAAATCACTTTTAAGCTGCGCAGTTGCAATTGCAATGGGTACTAGCTTTGCTTCTTATGCAGATACTAACAACAAATCAGCATCAAGCTCAGAACTTGCTACCAACGTTTCTGTAGCAAGTGTTGAAAACTCAATGACTCTTATCCAAACTTTTAATGAAAATACTGCACTACTTACACAAGATGGTGATAGCAACACCATGCTTGTAACAACAACCGGTAATAATAACGAAACTGAAGTTGTACAGAGCCAATTTGGTAATTATGCTGAAGTAATCACCACAGGTGACAACAACTTACAAGTATACAGCCAAGATGGCGTTGCTAATGGTTTTATCTCTGAAGTGACTGGTAATAATAATATGTTATTTGTTTCACAATTTGGCCAAGGCTTTTTTGTAAATAATGAAGCGATTAATATTGTAACTGGTGATGATAATATCATTGATGTTGAACAAGGCACTGGTGGTCACTGGTTCTACAACATGGATATGCAAGGTAACGCAAATGAAATTACCTCACTGCAAACCGGTGAATGGCATGAAGCAGAAATTACGATGCTTACAGGCGACGAAAATACTCTTGATTTAGTTCAAGACGGTTATTGGAGTACCTTTAAAGTAAGTAGTTTACAAGGCAATGACAACGAGCTTGAAGTTGAACAAGTAGGTGATCGTAATGCTGTAGCATTTAGTGCAATTTCTGGTGATGCAAATGAAATTGAAATTGAGCAAGATGGCTTAACTAATGCGGTAACGTTTGCAACTGTAATTGGGGACGACAACCAAATAGATTTAGATCAAGAAGGTTCACTTAACACAATTGAATCAAACTTATTTGAAGGTTCTAATAATGAGGTTTCAGCAACACAAGTTGGCGCTGAAAACTTAATGACAGCCGATTTAATTGGTGACAACAACGAACTAACTTCAATGCAAAACGGTGATTTAAACGAAGCCTACATGGGTGTAATTGGTTCAGACAATGAATTTACATCAGCCCAAATAGGTGATTTAAACTCGATTCACTTAGCTAACTTTAACGGCTCTGGCAATGATGTTGATTTAGTACAAGCTGGCGATGAAAATGCCGTACTTGTTCAATCTTCATACCCAGATGTAACGCTTACATCTAACGATAATGACATTGATATTGCTCAAGACGGCTCTCAAAATGAAGCAATTGTTACCCTTGCTGGCATTTTAGATAGTAATAATAACCAAATTGATATTGCACAAAGTGGCACGTTAAACCTTATTGATATGATGGTTGAAGGCAATAACCACAGCATTGATATTTCACAAACAGGTGAAGGTAACTGGGTTACTGGCGTTGAACAATCAGCATTTTTAGTTGGTGGTGAAAACGTATCGTTTAGTGTTACTCAAATTGGTAACGACAATATTGTTGAAGGCTCAGTAATTGGCTTTGACAGCACTGTATCTGTTACCCAAATTGGTGATGGAAACGCAGCAACAATTACTCAAATGTAATTGTTGAGGTGGGGAGAGCGATCCTCTCCCCTTTTTAAATTATGAAAAAAAATATTAACTTTAATCGTTACCTACTCACACTTTTCCTATGTTTTTCTGGGGCAACTCATGCTGCGGATGAACTAGAAATAGATGGCTTATTACTTGATAGAAGTATTAGCCGCTTTGGTCATCAATTTTATTATGAATTTTCAAACTACTGGCGAGATCTCCCTTCAACAGCTGGTTTTAATATTGAAATAAAAGAAACCGTAATACCAAAAGCGGGTACACAACTTTCTTTAATAATGAATAATCAACTCGTTTACGCGACTTATTTAGGTCGCAGATTAGAACCCCTCGATGAACGTGTTGAGCAAGCTGTTTATACAGTAATAGATGCAATGGCTCGCTCAAACATGGCTGCATCAACACCAGATATGGCTAAAGATGGATGGTAAAATGAAAAAAATAGCCCTTATAATAATAACAATATTAAGCTTTTCAGCTTCCGCGACTGAAATAATTTACACCCCAATAAATCCAAGCTTTGGTGGTAATCCACTCAATGCAAATATGCTGCTGAGCAAAGCACAGGCTCAAAATAAGCACAAGGCTCCGGTAATCGAAAAAGGTTATGCTGAACAATTTCAAGACTCTTTAGAGCGCACTTACTTAAACCGCATGGTAAGAGAAATTACAGATATGGCTTTTGGTGAGGATATTGAAGATAGTATTTTTAATCAGGACTCAATTTTTATGAGTGGTGATTATCAAATTGAAGTTATAACCAGCACAACCGATTCTATTACAGTAAAAATAACAAACATATTAGATGACTCTGTTGTGATCATTGAAGTACCGAGGTTTGGATAATGTATAAACTACTAATAACAATAACATTACTGGGTTTGAGCGGCTGTACAAGTTTAGGTAAGCTTATTCCACCATCACAGCAAAAAGCAATTAGCCTAGAGCCAACTGAATTATTTGCAGACTTAAAAAACTTACCAAAACCTGTTGGCAGCATTCCGGTATCGGTCTACTCATTTAGAGACCAAACAGGTCAATACAAACCACAAACTAACGTTAGTTCGTTTTCGACTGCCGTTACTCAAGGTGCTAATTCAATACTCGTACAAGCACTGCATGAATCTGATTGGTTTACACCTGTTGAGCGTGAAGGTTTACAAAACATTTTAACTGAGCGAAAAATTATTCGTGCAGGCCAAACTGATAACCCTAACCAGACTGAGTTACCTCCACTTACCACAGCTAAAATCATTTTAGAGGGCGGTATTATAAGCTATGACACCAATGTAAAAACGGGTGGGTTAGGTATGGAATACTTTGGTATAGGCGCATCTGAGCTTTACCGTGAAGATGCTATTTCAATTTATCTACGCGCTGTGGATGTTCGTACAGGCCAAGTGTTGCTTAGTGTGGCCACCAGCAAAAAAGTATTAAGCCAAGAGATGCGTGCAGGCTTTTTTAGATACGTAAGCTACAAACGTCTAGCTGAAGCTGAAGCCGGCTTTAGTGACAACGAACCTATGAGTATTTGTGTAACTCAGGCAATAGAAAAAGCACTGACAGACCTTATAACAAAAGGCATTGATAAAGGCTTATGGGCTAAAAAAGTGAGCTAATTACACAGGCCGTCATCACAAATAAAAAAGGCTACTAACAGTAGCCTTTTTTATGGGAGAAATTGAGATTATATATGCTATTTATTTAGCCATTGGTAATAAAACAGAAACGTAGCGCTGAGCCCAATTCGCAAGCTCCACCCTGTTACGTGAGTTAGTTTTTTTAAACGCACTGTACAAATGTGTTTTTACAGTGTGGTCGCTAATGTTGAGCTTATCAGCAATTGTATTGTTACTCGCACCTTGTGCAATTAAATGAATAACGGACTTTTCTCGCTTTGTTAAATGATCGTAATCGTCCTGCTTTAATTCAATGTCGTCATTTAGGTTATTAAATGATGATGCCACGGCTAAAATGTCGTTAAAAGCTTTTGAAATTACTTTACGCGTAAACCAAAGCTCGCCAGTATCAACACGAACTAACCCTTTAAAAATATCTTCTGGCGCATCAGATTTATAAAAAACACCATTAAAATGGTTAAGCAATAAGTTTTGCTCGCACACATCTTCTTTATCAACATTAAAGATAACAACACTATGGTGTTTAGCTAAACAAATAAGGTCTGCGGGAATGAGATCTTGCCATTTGCTTTTAGCACCATCTATTAAAAACAAATCATAATTTGCACGCTGCTCAGCTTTTGGAATAACATCGTCCATTTTAATATCACCAAATAAGGCCTGTAGTGTTCTTAAAATAGCTGTGTAGTTGTGTGAATGAAAAGATGATTGAAATGTAGTTTTTACGAATACTGAATTTTTATGGGGCATAAATTTCGTCCTTGAAACATTTACACTACATTACCTAAATCAAATACAACTTACAATGAGATTTTGGTATTAAAATAAAGTTATCGTTTCTCATCCTAAAACAGATAAAAACCTATTAAATCAATACATAACCTGCATTACTTTTGTTTTAACAATTTTTTGTAAGATAAATAACAGATCGGATTAGTAGTTTAGTAATTTATAAAATCGAGTCGTTACGCCATTAGTCCAACCAAAACCCTGCTGTACTTGATATTCACCACCACCGGCTAAAACCGCTGGTGTGCACACATTGTATTTTTCGAGTAAGCACTTATTTACTGCAAAATTTTGCTCAACCATATTTACCCAATTTTGCATTATATGTGTACTCAATTGAGTAATACCGTAGTTATTAAGCCCTTTTACCGCAAGCCATTGGAGTGGAGCCCAACCATTTGGACTATCCCACTGCTGAGGCGTTTGAGTAATAGTTGTAACAATGCCACCCTCTTTTAAAAATTCATTGGCTAATATTGTTGCTACCTTGATTGCTTGCTCATTACTGGCTAAATTAACAAATAAAGCAGTAGTTGCCGCTGCACTAAGTATTGGAGATTGAGTCATTGTACGGCAGTTATAATCAACAAAAAAACCGGTTGGTTCATTCCAAAGGTAAGCATTAATAAGTGCCTTGCGATTGCTGGCAAGTAATTGGTAATGCTCTGCTTGTTCACTATTGCCGAGCAATTGAAAGAATTTGCTTAATTGATTCTCTAAGTTATACATAAGGCAGTTTAAATCTATAGGAACAATATCAGTTGTTTGAATAGAGCTTAGTAAATTAGACTCACCAAGCCAACGAGAACTAAAGTCCCAACCCGACTCACATGCAGCGCGAATATTACGATAAAAATCAGATTTTTCCTCCTTCGCCAACCCTTCCGCTAGCGCTAAATCTTCACGCAATGACTCTGCTCTTGGCTCACTTACATCGTCCCAATAACGATTTAAAACACCACCACAAGGCATTCTTACTACCCGCTTTGAGCCCAATAAATCACTCGAAAGGAACTGCGCGTCTTGCATCCAAAATATATATTCTTTTTCAAGTGCTGCAACACACATAGCAAGCCATTGCGTATTGAGTGATTTGCTATGCGTATGTTCCCATAATAACTCGACCATGAGTGCTAAAACCGGTGGCTGCGAGCGTGATAAATAATAGCGACGGTTACCATTTGGAATACAACCATAATCGTTAATTAAATCTACAAAGTTAAGTAGCATATCTTCAACTACATCACCTTTATCTGCATCGATTAAGCCCAATGCTGTAAAATAACTATCCCAATAGTAAATCTCTTGAAAGCGCCCGCCAGGCACAATATAGCTGTGCTTTAGTGCTAGTAATGAATCTTGCTTCGGGGTATCCGCCTCTCTTCTAAGGCCACTCCATAACGAGTCTATATAATGTTTAACCGATGACGTATCAGCCTCAGTGCCCATTGCTAGCACTGGGGAAGTAATAAAGTGTGCGTTTACAAACTCACTAAGCTGCGTATTAGTTAAAGGCGCTAATTGTTCATAGCTTTTACATGCACTTTGCCAATTAACACGCGCAATTGCATCTGCGAATGTTTTACAGTCGCTAAATACATGCTGCATTTGAACATCTTTAAATAATTGGCTGTCAAAAAAACTCATAACTTTCCTTACTGTTAAGCTGTTGTTGCGTGTTGTGAGATAGCGTCGGTTCGTTTTTTGAAAAAAATCACGCTAATAAAAATCAAACTAATGGGAACCAAAGAAAGGTAAAACGCATGCTGGCCACTAAAGTGCTCAAATACATAACCAGTTATTATTGAGCCTGTTGTTCCACCAAGTGCTGAAAAAACTACAATTAAGCCAGTCATAGCGGCATGACGATGTTTTTCAAGAGCGCTGAGAATAACTGAGTTAAGTACCGGATAAATAGGCGCCATGAAAAAGCCAATTAACGGTAAAATAAATGCAGCAAGTGGTGCATCAAATAAGCTAATTACTGTATTTTCAGTAACATTCTCAGTAAGCGGTAGGGTAATAAGTATGAGGCCGGCCATCGCAATTAAACAACTGCTCAATACAACAAACCAGTGAATGTGTTTAAGTACTTGCCCTGCTACTAAGCGCCCAAATGCAAGTGCCGCAGCAAAAATACTGGCCAGCTGAATACTAATAGCTATAGGAAGTTTTAAAACTTCATTATTGAATGTGGGTAGCCAAGTACCGACGCCCTGCTCAATTAATACGTATAAAAAAGCACTAATTATAAATATGAGTACCAACGGTTGATATGTTAGCTTAAGCATGGCGATAAAATCGAACCAACCAGAGCGTTTAGTTTTACTTATAATGGCGGGCTTTATAGGCGCAGCAATTACGCTCGCTATAACGATTAGGGCCAGAGCTGCTAGTAAGTAATAAACGTTGAGCCACGCGGTTGAATCGTTTGGATCTATAAAAGCAGTAAAAATCCAATAGCCACTTAACACACCAACCATGAAAATGCCCTCAATGGTGTTTAACAATGAAGAGTGGCTATTTGCATCATCTGTCACTTGGCCGATAATAGAGTAAACCGACACTTTAACCACAGCAAAGCCACAACCAATGGCGGCAAATAAAATTTTAAACACATAAAAGTCACTAATTAAAGCCGTACTTACACAAGCAAGGGCAACAACAGTAAGTGCCCCAAGCATAGCCAGTTTATAGCCTAGGCGAGGAATAAACGAAGCCACTACAAATGACATTATCGCAATGGATAAATCTTTAAACCCCTCAAGCACTGAAGCTTCTGTTTTACTTACCCCAAGGGTATTTATTGCCTGCAAAATAACGGTGCCCACGCTATTTAACAAAATAGCGAAAATAAAGTAACTTGCTGCAATTGCCAGTGTGACTTTTGTTTTACTCATAATTGTCCTCGCTTTACAGCGTTATTTAAACGCTATAACGACCTTTATTGTATGCCCATAACGAGTGCATACACAGTGTGTGTTTATATCAGTGAGGTTTGAGTTTAGTTTAGAATAGCCCACAATGCAATCGTTTGCATTTTAAATTTAACATTAAATCAACATGATTTATAAACTATCTTTTACTTGATTGGCGGGTAATCAGTTCAATATCAATTACTTGTGATTCAACTTTTTCACCAGCTAGTTGCTGCATCAATTTTTGAACTAATAGCGTGGCTGCGTACTGTGTGTTTTGTCGGATAGTTGATAATGAAGGGTGGCTAATGTCGGCCATAGCAATATCATCAAAACCTACTAGAGCGACATCATTAGGAATGCTTACATAACGCTCTTTTAAGGCTTTCATGGCACCTAAGGCAACCATATCACTACATGCAACTATAGCATCAAAATAAAGGCCTTTTTCACGCAGTAATTGGTTAATTGATTGATATGCTGAGCTACTTGTAATATCAATAGATACAACATGTTGCTCTAATTTATGGGATGCTAATGCGGCAGAGTACCCTCTATGACGCTCACTAATTTCACCATGTTCTGGGTCGCCTAAAAATACAATGTTTTTAGCTCCGTGCTCTATTAAATGCGTTGTTGCTTGCAAGCCTCCCAAGTAATTGTCACTTCCTACAATGGGGTAGTTGCTAGGTGTTTTAGGGTCTCCCCATACCACCAGCGGAATACCTGCGTTAGCTGCATTTTCTATATTGATTTGGTTTTTACCTTGACCTACAACAATAATACCGTCTGCACGGCGGCTATTAATAAAATAATTAGCCCAATCGTCTTGCGCCATGATTGAATTAGATAGTAAAAGCTCTAACCCTTGCTGATTAAGTGCAAGATTAATTTCGCTCACTACTTTAAGTAAAAACGGATCGCTAATCGACTGCTCTGTTTGTTCGTCAAGGTTAATTATAACCGCAACTACATTGGTTTTTTGTGTCCGCAACCGACTTGCAGCCGTATTAAGGCTAAAATTATGCTCTTTAGCTAAGCGCTGAAGTTTATCGCGGGTTTCTTGCTTAATTAGCGGATTATCATTAAGCGCACGCGAAACTGTAGAGGTAGACACGCCTGCTAGTTTCGCTAAATCAGTTAATTTAATTTTTTTGTTATTCATGATCTTCCTAAATAGTCGCTTACCACTGATCAATACAATTATCTAACTCGCTGACAATATAGCATTATTATTTTTTGCTGGCGCGAACAACGACCTAAAAAGTGTTTAACATATAAATAAGCTCAATAAATAAACTATATAAATTCATAAATAATTTACAAATAAATATTGCAAACGTTTGCATTTATCTCTAAGGTTTCAATATACACAGCCTATTTACAATGATTTTTAGTAAAAAGGCTGCAGAAATACACTGTTTAATACACTAAAAACGGGATCACACACATGAAAATCAATAAAGCAAAAAGCACATTAGCGTGTGCAATTACTTTAGCGCTTAGCACTCAATGCGCATTTGCAGCAGAGCAAACACAAGAAAACCAGAAAGTTGAGCGCATTGTGGTATCGGGAACACCTACGGGTGTTGGAGTTAGAAAGATAGATGCCAGCTATGCGGTAACTAATATCGATAGTGAACAAATTATTAAACTGTCTCCAAAAAGCACCGCTGACTTGTTTAAAGCAATACCTGGTGTTTGGGTAGAAAGCTCAGGTGGTGAATCGGGCGCTAATGTATTTGTTCGTGGTTTTCCTGGTGGTGGTGATGCCCCATTTTTAACACTCAGTATTGAAGGCTCACCTATTTATCCTGCTTCAACATTGTCATTTTTAGAGAACTCATCAATGTTTCGTATTGATGAAACCATTGAGACAGTAGAAGCCCTGCGTGGTGGACCTAATCCTGTTTTATCTAACGGACAACCAGGATTAACAACCAATTTTAGATTAAAACGTGGTGGCGAAGAAACAGAAGGCTTATTTAAATACACAACTTCTGATTACGACTTACAGCGAGTTGATGCTGTGATGAGTGGTGAAATTACTGACGATTTATACTTTATGGTTGGCGGTTACGTAAAAAGCTCACCGGGTATTCGTGATGCGGGCTTTACTTCTGAAAAGGGTAGCCAATTTACAATCAACATTACTAAAGATTTAGACAACGGTGAGCTTAACTTTTATACCCGCCAAACAGACGATCACGGTGCATGGTACTTACCAACACCCCTTAATGTTGATGGTATTGACGCAGAATATACGCAACTTGGTACGCTAAATCGTCAAGCAACAATATTTACAGGCCCCGATGCACAAGCACTTGATATTGACCTAGGTGATGGCCGAGGATGGGACGGCCATGTTTCGGGCGGTAGTATTAAGCTAGAGCTAAAAGGTGGTTGGCATTTTTCAGATCGCTTTAACATTACCAAAGGCGATGCAAATACCTACGGTTTAGTACCTAGTGGCTCAGCAACAACGGTTGGAGCAGTTGCTGATAACGGCCAAACTGCATTTGGAGCAGTTACAAACACTGAATACGCAAGCGATACCCCAGTCCAACAACTTGGTCGATGGGTAGTACTTAAAGAAATCAGCTCATTTACTAATGATTTAGCTTTTTCGAAAAAATTTGGCGACCTATCAACAACCTTTGGATATTACACTGCAAGTACTTCAGCAAAAGATAGGTGGAGCTTAGGTAACACTGCATACCATGTACTTGAATCAGGTGGCGAAGCATTGGCTGGGATTGAATGTAATCAAAACACCGATGGTTGTGATTTTAACTACGACATAAGCTCAACAGGTGATGCGCGCACTAACGCGTTTTATGTCACCGGTGAATACAAATTTGCTGATGCGTTTACACTTGATGTTGGCGTACGTCAAGAAAACCACGAAGTAGAATACAGTGTAGATGAGGGCCTTGACGGTATTATTACTAAAACCGTTAGCTATGATGAAAGTAAAACATCGTGGACTACAGGGTTAAACTATTCAATTAATGATGATATGGGTGTGTTTGCCCGTGTTAACCGTGGTTATAAAATGCCTTACTTTGATGACTTTAGAGATAACTTTGATGCTTACGAAGGCGGCGAAAAGCTTATTAAAGAAATAACTCAAGGCGAGCTTGGCTATAAGTTAATTACTGAATCAACCGACTTTTATGCAACCGTATTTGTAAATGAAGTTAAAGGCGACATATTTGTAAGACGACCTGGCGTACCAGCAGAAATTTTAACAAACGAAGCATACGGTATAGAGCTTGATTACAACTTTAATCATGATTCTGGTTTTTCTGTTAATTTAAATACGACATTACAAGATGCTGAAATTACAGAGAGCCCAACAAACGATGGTAACCAGTCGCAGCGCCAACCAAAATGGCAAGTACGTATAACGCCAAGTTACGATTTTGAGCTACAAGGTATGTATGCAACTTTATACGGTACACTTTCAGCGGTTGATGATCGCTTTGGCAATAACGAAAACACTGTAACACTCGATGGCTACGAAAAAGTTGATTTAGGTTTAATATTAGAACCAATGGAAGGCATCAAGCTTCAAGTAGCAATAGATAACTTAACGGATGAGCAAGGCATTACAGAAGGCGATCCACGTAATGCTGATGCACCAAATGGTCGTTACATTATGCCTCGTACAACGCGCTTTAGTGTAAGTTACGCGTTTTAAATAAAATACAATATAAAGGGAGCATTCGCTCCCTTTCACTTTAATTAACCTCAACAAATAAATTTAAAGGCTACTCAATATTCGCTTTTAATTTATTTAACGCATCAACCGAAAAACCTCGATCATAAAAATATAAAATTTCGCCGCTGCTATTTATAAGTACCACACGAGAGTTATTTGGGCTTTGATTACCTGTAAACTTTTGAACTGTCTCGCCATCTTTATAAATAGTGATTACCCCACCCCATAATTCTTTAGGGATGCCTTTGCGCATACCGCTGTCTATAAATGTGCTAAACATACGTGGTGCCATGCCGGCAATGGTTGGTAGTTCGTATGTAGGGAGCGTTACGCCCGCCATATCTAAACCAATTAACCAACGGTCTATATCAAACTGGCTGTCTTGCTTGTACCCAATGAGCAGTAGTGTTTTATCTGCTTTAAAATCACTAGGTATAGTCACCATAGTTTGCTCTAAGCTTTCACCACTAATGCTTGGGAACTGCTTACCTGTTAATTGCTGGTTTGGGTACTGTGTTGTACATGCGCTAAGTAGTAAAAGTGCAAAAGCACTTAATGTTAATTTGATCATAATAAACCTAATATTTATAAATTTCATACCGATACGTTTAGTATGGCAGCTGAGATCTAAAAATGCTGATTAGTTATATAATTTTTAAATTTAGACGCAGTCATGGGTTTACCATACTTCCAGCCTTGTCCGTAATGCACACCCGCTGTTTTTAAAATGGCTTCTTGCTCAGTGGTTTCAATACCTTCTGCTACACAGGTATAATTAAACTTATGCACAAGTTCCATAATATTCGGGATCATAGAGGCTTTTAAGCCCTCAGTTGTTATATCTTGAACAAACGTACGATCAATTTTAAGTTGATGAAAGCTCAAATTTTGTAAATTTCTTAAATTCGAATAACCCGTACCAAAGTCATCTAATGATAAGTTAAATCCCGATTCAACCAAGGTTCTAAAATGAGCATGCGCGATGCTTGTATCAAGGTATTCGTCTTCAGTTATCTCTAAACAAATAATAAAGCGTGAATTGGTAAGCTCTGTAATTTGTGGCAGCAACGACACGTTACCCAGCTCTACATCACACGGAAATATATTAAGCGACACTTTAAAGCCTTCAGGCAATACCTCTATAGAAGTTAACTCTTTGATTGTGGTGGCAATCATGGCCTCAGTAAAAGTCCAGGTTAAATTGTTTTTTCTAATAACCGGAATAAACTCATCTGGAAATAAAACACCGTACTTATCTTCAAAACGTGCAAGTACCTCGCAACCAATCAGCTTGCCACTTTGCAAACAAATAATAGGCTGGTAAGTCCAATAAAATGATCCCTTTTTGAGTCCTTTACGAATACGCTGATTAATAGAGCGACGTGCAGCAATTCTTGCATCAACTATTAACGCACTCGATATTCCCGCTAAACAGATTAAAATTAACGAAATTATTAGTAATAAGTGGTTATTAGAAAAAAACAGACTCCAAGGTAAGTGCACTACCACACAATATTGGCTACTTGCAGAACTGCAAACTAAATTAGTTTCGTAAGGAAAGAAAACATTGTTTTTTACTTGAAGGTAGAGATCCTCTTTACCTGCTAAATGATGCAAAGTATTTGGTGTTTTATAAACAACTTCCCAATCTGGCACAGTAATGCCAATGTTGGTAAAGGGAGTACTCTGCATAATTAAATTATAGTCCCCTTGTCTGACTATAATTACCTCCATAGGGCGCTCACTAAATAATAATAGATAAAGCTCTGGCTCAAAACGAACCCTCACCTGTTCATCATCTCGAATAAAGTCAGGCTGTTTGTCGTTAATTGGTTTACTTAATAAGCCTGCACCCGTAGTACAAACTAGCTGATTATCTTTAAAAAAACCTATATCAATTACATATTTTGCGTCAAATAAAGCTCGGCGCATCTCAAGAAGAGTTGTGTTGTCACACTGTTTAAACGCAAGCTTATTTAATGGGGTAAGTATTCGACGCCGCTCTGCAATTGCACCTTCTACATGAGTGAGAATATACTCAGCATCTGACTTTGTTTGTGCTGTTAATTGCTGCGCTGCAAAATTGAGTAAAATTATACAGCCAGTTATAAAAACTAACACTCCGGTTAGAACGGCTATAATAGATTTTTGTTGGTACTTTTTCATAGCATCTCGAAGTTGTTAATTTATATCACTACTTTATTAGATGATTGCATAAGACGCATTAAATTCACACAGATAGATTTAACAATTATTGAGTGAGTTTTGAACCAATTGCGCTATTTTAAAGCCTATTGCCAAATGTTGGATATCATCAAAATGAATCCCATCACCATCTGTTATGTTAATGAACGAGTTAAAATCAATAAAAGCGCACTTATTATTAGCTGCAACGCTTTTAAATGCACTAGAGAGCTTTGTTACTTTTTTATCAGCCTCTTCATAAATACGTAAATACTGCTCGGTAATTCTTATTTTAGGTGGGCTAGCAATAATAATCTTAGGAGATTTTAAAGTACTACCTTGCTGATAATAACTATGTATTGAGTTAATTAAATCATTCAAGCCATCTGCTATTAAAGTAGGTGTTAAATTAAAACGCTTTTTAAGATCGTTTGTACCAAGAGCTATAATAATAAAGTCGAGATCATGCTTATCCAAATAAGGCTTTAAATAGCTAACACCATTAAGCACACCGTCAAACGGGGGATTATGCACTAACGTGCGATTAGGTTGCCCTGCCTCTATTACGTTAAAACCACACCCTAAGTTTTTATTTAAAAGTGATGTCCAACGGGTATTTTCATCAAAGCGTTTACCCGTTACAGGGTTTAAGCCCCATGTATTTGAATCCCCAAAGCAGAGAATATTTTTTATTATTTGAGTCATTAAAATGGATTGAGCGTATAGCCTTGCTGTTGAAGTTGTGCGTGAGCGGTCATAGCCGAAAGCGACATTTTTACACCCTCAATTAAAAGCGCTGGCGTTACTTTAAAGTGAGTAGCAGATTGCCCGCAAACATACACTTTAGTGTTATTTGCTAGTAGCTGCTCAATTAATGCTTGGTTTTTATTGTCAGCGTTAAAGCGTTTTTTATATTCGCTATTAGCTAACACATCAACACTTGCGCTGCCGTGCACAACTAATGCAAGTTGTATGTTTTCAGGCTTTACGCCATGCGCCACATGCATGTTAATAAAACGCGCTAGCGAATTTATTGAATTATTTTGCGCGCCTTTTTCAGCGCCATCAGCAACATCAAATGCTATTTTAAATACCGTAGCGTCATTAATTTCATCATGCTCGGGTACATTGTAATAATTACCATATCCCTTAATTGGTTGCTCTGTTGCATATATTAAAGGGCTAAAAAGCAGCACTAACAATAGTAAATATTTCATAAAACAATCCTGTGTTTTTTAAGATTATTACTAAACTACCAGAGACAACCAAAAAAGGCTGCAATTTAAGCAACCTTTTGGGTACTTTTATGGCTGTGGTTAATAAACTGCATACCTAAATAACTAAACGTATTTTTAAACTGCTCTACAAAACAGGCGGGGGCTTCACTTGATGACGCATTAGAAAGCACTGAAAAATGCTTACTACGTAAACTACGAAGCTTAGGTTTTAATGCTTCATCGTCCATATAATCGGTTATTCTATCGATAAATAATTTCATTTGTACCGTGGTGCTGTACCAATAAACAGGAGACGCGAACACCCAATGATCATATTTTAAAAGTGCTTCAAACACAGCGTAAAAATCATCATTTTTATAGTTTTTGTTATAGCAGTACGGCGCAATTTTATAATCATCTAAGCATATTACACGCACATTATTTTGCTCTGCAAATCCATTAACGTGCGCCTGTGTATTACCATTTTTGCGTGCGCTTGAATAAATAATAACAGTGCTACGCTCAAGTTTTTGTTGCATTTAGTTAGCTCCTTTTTTAATGTTGAAAGAAGCTTAAAACCTCAAGCTATATTGAGGTCAAACGGAAATTAAAAATAATGCCAATAGATCAAAAAAAACTAACTGAGGCCAACTTAACCGTGGGTTATGTAGCAAAGCGTAGCGGCGTAAAAGTATCAACCCTACATTTTTACGAAACAAAAGGACTAATACGTAGCTGGCGAAATGGCGGCAATCAACGCCGCTATAAAAAAGATGTACTGCGCCGCATAGCGGTAATAAAAGCCGCACAAGCAATGGGAATAACCCTTGATGAAATTAAACAAACACTGGCCACATTACCTGATCAGCGCACACCCACGCAAAAAGACTGGGCAGCCCTTTCAAAGCAATGGCAAGCACAGCTGGACGAGCGAATAGCGTATATGCAGCGTTTGCGCGATCGCGTTGATGGATGTATTGGCTGTGGATGCTTATCTATGAGTAAATGCCCTATTTATAACAAAAATGACCACTTAGGCGAAAACCAAAGTGGTGCTATTTTGTTAGAGCGAGATTGAGGGCTAGATTAAAGTTAATCTAAGCCGCTTAGCCCCTCTCTCGCCGCTCGGTATAGAGCGCCTAGGGTTGAATCGAATACCGATTTTATAAAGCTATATGTAAGCTCCACCGCTTTACTGATTACTTTGCCTGCAAACACTAACATATGCCCTAGTAAACCTAAGGTTTGTGTTGCAAACGAGGCTGACGCTTTAGCTATTTTATCTAAAGTACGCGCCAACATATCGTAAAAAGTGAGCCCAGTACCAATAGCAGCTTGAGCTGCTACTGCACTGTAATAGCCCGCATCTTTTAAAAGTGTGACTAACGCAGCCCCTAGCTTATCAGCCCAGTGAGAAGTAAAAGAGGCTTGATTTCTATCTTCAAATTTTAGACACACAGGGGTACTCAAAAAATGATTAGCTTGAATGGTTAAGTTGTTCCAATTATTACTATTGGCTGTGTTTATATAGCCAGGCGTACCATTGAGGGTATGGGCAGCACCTTTTAAACCTTGCCCATTATCTAAGCGAATTTCTTGACCGCTATAAGGTGCATGCGAAAACGGCCACAAAGGTACCTTAGCAACTGGGTCTGCACCATGAGTACAGCGATAAATTTTATCAATTCTCGATGTCGCAGCCCGAGAGAAGTTTTCAAGCCCAACGCGCGGTGAGCCAAACGTATATAGCTTTACAGGTATTGAATATTCAGCTCTAATCCAATCAGCAGAAAGCGTCGCTAATGCACCACCTAAGCTGTGGCCAACTAAATGAATACAATCGGTTACTTTATCTTTAATATTAGCTTCAACAAACTCCTGTAACGCGGGCTTCATACTGTAAAAGGTCTTATTAAATCCAGCATGCACCATACTGCCATTTGAGCCTCCACTTAAACCAAAATGGCCATCAGTTAAGCCATCTCTTAGCGAGTTAGTACTCGAATTGTTATAACCGAATCACCCTGATAATCGCCAAGCCCATGCCCTACTAAAGCAAAACCCGTACTTAAATTAAATAAATGGGAGAAAAAACCGCCCGTTACCCCTTGTACTGCGCCAGGGTTAACTGAAAAGTTAAAATTGTCGCGCAAAGATGCATGAAGTGAACGATGAAGTAAGTTAGTGGTTTTAATGCTTTTTGCTTTATAAGCAAGGTTAGCTAACTGTACCGCTTGGGTTGGCGTCAAAGTATTCATATAAGTTCCCTTTAAATTAATAGTTAAAGTTTACATGATGTGTAAATCGCAAAAGCGTGGCTGGTATCTTCTTTAATTGGAATATCGTATGTTTGCGGCTCTTTAGAAATATCGCACTTCAAGTGTGCAAGAAGCTCTTTAAGTGTGTCACTTTTTTCATGAATTGAAACAAGCGTGTACCATAAAACAATTCCTTCTGGCGTGCCGTTTTCTAAATAAATATGCTGAACCAACGAGTCGTTATCAAACATATTAGAGGGCTTACCTGTTTTTATTGTTTTTTCTGTAAAAGTAAAATAACCGTGTTCGTCTGTTGTGGTTTCGTCAACGTATTCATCGCCATAGGTGAGTGAGCGCATTACTTTAGTGTTTGCAACTGGCTGCCCATTATCTAATAACTGCCCCTTTACTGGAGCCGATAAATAAAATTCTTGTTTATTAAAAAAGCCAAACATATCCGCACAAGCCTGTGATGTAGTAAAAAAAACAACAGTAATAGAGGCTATTACCAACACAAAAATTTTTAAACGCGATAAAAACAAAGCAAACACTCTCCCAAGACCTAGCTATAAGCTACTTAATGTTTATGGCCAATTAATTACATCGACCATATTTATATTAAAAAAAGTAGGGGAACATACTAATTAGGTACAATTATACTGCATGTTTTTTAACCAAAAAAAACAATCCTAATTTAATTATAAAATAGCGTATATATTAATTTACCAATACTACTAAACGCGATACCGCCCACAAGCAAAAAACCATATATAAAACTTATAGCACCCGCTGAAGGATCGCTCCTTTTATCAATTTCTATACATGCCGTGCACACAACAAAAAATATAAAAAAGTTAGCGATAACGCCTAAAATAAAAGCATTGCCAAATAACGGGGATACACCTGTCAAAACTGCGCCCAATATTAAGAGCGAGCCTGAAAATGAATGTTTATTAAACCGGCTCTCAATCATTTTTATAACTAATGTTGCTAACATAAAGAGTAAAAAGTATAGCGTTGGCCAAAACTGATAATACAAATAGCCCCAGTTTAAAAGCTCACCTGTAGTTGATGAATAAGTTTGTTCACCTATGACAGGCGCTGAAGCATTCGCGGCATTTTCGCTAAAAAAATATCCTAACCCACCAATAATTAATTTTATAATCCCAAAAAATAAAAAACTGGCAATAGTAAACCCGATAGCGTCATCTCTTGTTAATCGCTTTTTAGCTTTGCTTTTTACAATAATGGCAAGCATTAAACCTAACAGGCATACACTTCCTAAATAAAGTACCGCTTGCCAAAAGTTATCAGAATAAAATACGGCTAAACCAGGCGCTATAAATAGATACATAGCATCTTCGTTATCTAATGAACGGCTTGGAGTACTCCGATCTGACTCTTTAAAAAGAGCTAAATATACAAATAAAGGCTGTAAAAACAGCATTAAAATACTCGTGGTAATAAGGCTCATAGATCATCCTTGATGAGAAAAAATTAATGCAGCACTAGTGCTGCATCAAAATTAAAAATGTGGGTGCTCAATAATAAAGAGAGGTAGGTGTTATAGGTTTATTTTTTGAAAATATGTTTTAAGTTTTAAAAGCCACGACTCAAGTTCAAATTTTTGTATTTTAGGATTTTTGAATTTAAACCCATTAGAAATATGGGTA
Organism: Pseudoalteromonas sp. SG45-1; assembly: GCF_014164135.1. NCBI lineage: Bacteria > Pseudomonadati > Pseudomonadota > Gammaproteobacteria > Alteromonadales > Pseudoalteromonadaceae > Pseudoalteromonas > Pseudoalteromonas sp. SG45-1. The sequence goes on along the minus strand of NZ_JACJEP010000005.1, from coordinate 3,536 downwards.
TTAATCATTGTCGCCATGCCCTCAAACCCAGCTGGCGCAGTGGCAACTAAATCGCTCAACAAAGGGTTTATAAGCACTTGATGCTCTTCTATTAAAGCTGGGTCTTCATATATATCGTAAACAAGGTTAGTTAGTGTTTGTTGGCTTTGTTGTTCCATATCATTTCTATAGCGCCTTAGCTTAGGCGTTCATAGCTCCCTAGAGTTCTAAATTGAATAAAGGTAAATAAAATTTATTACTTTTTGTTCCTTCGGTTACTTTTTGCCATTTCTTTTTCGACAGCAGCACGAGCGTCTTTTATATCTTTAAAAAAATCATACTGATATTTAACAAGACCTTGGTATTTTTCTCCTTTACTTAAATAAAAAGAGAGCAAAATAAAGGCTACATTGATAGCTGTTGAATATAATACCCATTACCTTCTAAAATTATAAAAAACGGTAAACAAATCACAGCTAAAAATAAAGCATAGAATTTTAATATGTTTGCGCAAAAAAAAAGAGCCTTGGCTTACTTTAAAATTTATAAGGCAAAACATAATTCCAACGGAAAACAAAATGCCAAGCAGCCAATCAGGACTTGTATTAAAGTACTGTGTTAACAATGTCATTCCTGAATAAACCATTCCCAAAAGTAAGGTGATTGTTACTAATCAGAACCTACGCAAAAGCTTCCATGGGAGGAATAATAAAAAGGTTTCGGTACCTTTAGCCATTAAAACCATCCCCATAGACCTAACTTTAAATTTTAGCTAATCAAAACTCTTGAGCTTTTTTGAAACGTACCAAACCATACCTACTTATTTAAGTAATTATTTTAGATAGTTTGGAGCCGTTATTACATTAAAAATGTTAAATATATGTCCATTAAAACTTGAATTATTAAAATCATCCACAAATGTGGACGGTATTCTCACCAAACTTTACCCCTAACTACTCTGAACGGTTACAAACAAGTGGAGAAAAGTCTTTATTTTCAATCTTAATTGAACAATTCATATTAACCACATTTTGACTGAGTAGAGATAGCTCCAACTCAAATGTTAGAGTCTGAGATTCAACACTCAGATTGTAGATATCTAAAAATGATAACTTTTTAAAATCATGTGTAACTTTTAAAGCTTCATCATACGCGTTACAAATATTCTTTCGTTTGATAAGCGCATTACTACCTGCTTCTAATATCTCTAATCTTAAACATGGGAACTCGCTATCAGGATGAAATTTTATCCAGCGGAATAAGTTATCATTAACCCTTTCCACATTCATCTCTATAACATCAAAGCTAACATAAGTTTTGTCATCATTACTTATTGCTTCAGTACAAAAAGAAGTAAAAATCAAATAAATGCTAATCATCAATTGTTTCATCATACACCTATGAGTTTATGTATTTAATACGCGCCTGTTGCCTGGCAAGCGGTATACCACCCCAGTTAGCACTTTTATTTATTTCAGCTTTAAAGGATATTAAATCATTGTTCGCAACATGTTTTTGCAAAATTTTACGACTAGCAGGGCGGTAATCTCCTCTAAACCTTAAATCTATCAAAACATTTTTTATCTTCGGGTCTAAATTTAGCCAATCTGTTTTTCCATATGTTTGACTTGTTATAGTTTTATTACATATCCGCTTTACATCAGCTTCCATTTCTTTATAAACAATTTCAAATAGCTTTAATTGCACCTGTGCTGATACTTCAAAATCAAGTAAGTCTTTTTCTATAACAAACTGCTTAGCTGCATTACCCATTTTACCTGCAGCAAGGGCTATAACATTAGCCACTTTATTATCGATGCCCGATTGAATAAGTTGACCACTAATTTTGGAAGATGTTTTATCACGCATATCGTAACCCCGACCAATGGTTAACCCAGACCTATTGGATGGCACATGGAAACAGCGGCTGTGATACACCCCACCTTCTGTACCCTCAGCATCCCATGTTAAGATACCGTAGTTAGGCTTTGTAATTGAGACTTTGGTTTAAATGCTAGATAAAAATTCAACTAACTTTCTAAAAGTCCCTCGGTTCGCAGAAACTATGCCATCTGGATTCCCCATTTTTATAACTTTTTTCTGAAAGTGCTTAATTAGGTCAATAAAGTGGTGATCAACCTTACTATTCACAATAAGGGATAACCCCGTTTTACGTGCATAAGCATTTAAAAGTGAGCGTATCAGTTGTACGTCAGCCGATTTATTTGCTGATTTTAATCCAACGCTTGCAGTCATATTTAAGTTGAACATGAAATTCCTTTTCTATAGAAGTGTATTATTTTAATAATTTTTATTAGAAATAACGGTGCTAATTTGTACTTTAGGTTTGATTTAAAGCGCCGCAGTTATAGTTAATTAAAGTACTGGTTAATGTTATTAATCTCTGCGCTTGAAAAAGCCATTTGCATATTTATTATTAATTTGAATCATCTAAGTCAATCTCAGTGCCAAATGGAACCATTAATGCTTTCTCCACCATATGCTCTACTTTTTCGTCATTTAGCCCCGACAATGAATCAAATAACATCTGACTAAACAGTAGCGGTTTTTCAGCTTCATTCTCACTAAACTCTGCAAACGGGTCATTGTCATAATTATCTGATATTTTAAAACCATTTAGCTTACTAACTTGGTATTCAAGGCTTTTCAAATCACCTAGCTTTCTAACGTAATCAGTTATCTCATCATCATCTTCCGGAAAGTGGTATAAAAAAACACCGTTTTCTGGTAGGTGATACTTTTTAACACATTCATCGCAGTACCAAGTTAAATCATAATTATCATCGAGGAAATCGATTGCATATGGAATTGGCCTTATCTTCCTTTTGCTTGCCATGCTTTTTGCTAAATGACTACACACCTTTTGTGCTGTAATAAATTTATTTATCTCTTCTTTTGTAGGCATTATTTCTCCGTTTTCATCTAAGAAAAATATTAAAGCATCTTTTAAAATCGATTGAATGTTTTACTCTTCTATCAATACTACGATAGATTTATTCTGCTCTGCGGCGTCTCTAAACGTAACAAAGTAGCGGTCGCGAACTATTTCATAAGCTTGCGGGTCGAGCTCACCAGCCCTATGCTCAACATCATCTACTAAGCCTTTACTTTCACTATTATTTATATCAACCTCAAAATACTTTTTTAGCAAAGGAAATAGGTCTTGCACCATCTCACTTGAAAAAAAGCCAAAAGAACCACTTATGTTAGCATCCGGCCCAATTAATTGATGAGGGAAATAGTTAAATGTACAAACTGGCAACAACCCTTGGCCACCTACCACTGCATCAAGTAACTCAATAGCAGGAATAAAGCCACGCATGTTTATCTCTATAGATTGCCATCTAGTAGCTTCATCTTGGGTTATATCTAACAACTCTTGATATCTTTGCTCATCACTTAAATTCAGTGTTGTGGGATAAACATCTTCATCAACAATAAAAAGATTAATTACACTACTCATCATTACCTCTTAAAATTAGTGGTGATAGATTTAATCATTAATTAAATATAACGGTAAATAAAGTGAATCAGTT